>NZ_JAVCVL010000050.1:0-14876 GCF_032917815.1 Clavibacter sp. MX14-G9D
TCTCCGCCTCACGGGCCTCCACCTCACGCGCCTCGGCGTCGCGGGCGTCGCGCTCGCGGGCCTCGCGTTCGCGGACATCCGCCTCGCGGGCCTCGCGCTCCCGGGCGTCGCGGTCCTCGTCGACGGGAGCGGCGAACGCGGTCTGGTCGAAGGCGGACGTGTCCGCGTCGGACCGGTCCGCGGGGCCGTCGTCGAAGGCGGCGGCGGCGCGCTCGTCCGGGGTGCGGGGGTCCCGCGGCTGGTCGGCCTCGTCGGGCTGTCGGTGCGGGGCGGGCCTGTCGTCGGTCATGGCACGAACCTACCTCCGGGGGCCTCCGCCGCCGGGGCGCCGTGCCGGTGAGCGGCTAGAAGGGCTCGAGGAGCCGTTGCAGGAACCGGCGGGTGCGCTCCTCGGCCGGGTGCTGCAGCACCTGGGAGGGATGGCCGCGCTCCACGACGACGCCGCCGTCCATGAAGACGACCTCGTCGGCCACCTGGCGGGCGAAGGCCAGCTCGTGCGTGACGATCACCATGGTCCACGCCTCGTCGGCGAGCTCCTTGATGACGCTCAGCACCTCGCCCACGAGCTCCGGGTCCAGGGCCGAGGTCGGCTCGTCGAAGAGCAGGACCTGCGGCCGCAGCGCCAGCGCGCGCACGATCCCCACGCGCTGCTGCTGCCCGCCCGAGAGCTGGAACGGGTGCTGGTCGCGCTTGTCGGCGAGGCCCACGCGGGCGAGGAGCTCCTCGGCCTCTCGGGTCGCCTCGGCCACGGGCCGCCGCTGCACCTGCACGGGTCCCTCGATCACGTTCTCCAGCACCGTGCGGTGCGGGAACAGGTTGTACTGCTGGAAGACCATGGCGCTGCGGTCGCGCAGGGCCAGCAGCTCCCGGGAGCGCGGCTTCGCGCCGAAGTCGACGCGGAGCGCCCCGGTGGTGCCCGCCCGCGAGTCGGCGTCGGCCGCGGCGACCTCCACGACGCCGGCCTCCGGCACCTCGAGCCCGTTGAGGGACCGCAGGACGGTGGTCTTGCCGGACCCGCTGGGGCCGATGAGCGCGGTCACGCCGCCGCGTCGGACCTCCAGGTCGATGGAGCGGAGGACCTCGTTGTCGCCGAACGACTTCCGGAGTCCCCGGACGGTGAGGACGGGCTCGCCGGGCGTGCGCGGGGCGACGGGTGCGGGATCAGTGGGCGACATACCGGTCGAGCCTCCTCTCGAGGCGGGTCTGCGCGAAGGAGAGCACGAGGCAGACGAGCCAGTAGATCAGCGCCGCCTCCAGGTACAGGAGCATGTACTCGAAGGTCGACGACGCGATGAGCTGCGCCTGCTTGAAGAGCTCCGTCACGAGGATCACCGAGGCGAGGGAGGTGTCCTTCACCAGGCTGATGAACGTGTTGGACAGCGGCGGGACGGAGACGCGCGCCGCCTGCGGGACGATGATGCGCCGGAGCGTCATCGCCCGCGACATGCCGATGGTGTGCCCCGCCTCCCACTGCCCGCGCGGGACGGAGAGGATCGACGCCCGGATGATCTCCGCCGCGTACCCGCCTACGTTCACCGACAGGGCGATGACGGCGCTCGGCCACGGCGGCAGCACGATCCCGATGGACGGCAGCCCGTAGAAGATCACGAACAGCTGCACCAGGAGCGGGGTGCCGCGCACCACCGAGATGTAGGCCCGCGCGATGCCCGAGACCAGGCGGTTGCCGTACAGCCGCATGAGCGCGAGGCCCAGCGCGAGGGCGAGGCCGAGCGCGAAGGTGACGAGGGCGAGCGGGATGGTGCCGCGGATCGTCTCGAGCGCGAGCGGCCCGATGGACGACCAGAACAGGTCCCACTCCCTCGACATGCGATCCCCTCGTCCGGCTCTACGTCAGCGTACGCGGAGGACTACTGCGAGACGTCCGCGCCGAAGTACCGGTCGGAGATCTCGGCCAGCGTGCCGTCGGCGCGGAGGTCGGCGAGGGCCTGGTCGACCGCGGCCACGAGGTCGTCGCTGCCCTTGCGGAAGACGAACGCGTTGAGCGACGGGTCGTCGGTCTCGGCCGCGACCCGCAGGTCGGAGTCGCCCTGCTGCTTCTGGTAGTCGAGGAGCGTGAGGCGGTCGTTGATGGTCGCGTCCACGCGGCCCTGCTGCAGGAGCGTCACGGCCTGCGCGAAGCCCTCGACGGCCTCGACGCGGGCGCCGCTCTCGGTGGCGAGCTCGTTCCAGTTGCTGGTGAGCGACTGGGCCGTGGTCTTCCCGGCGAGGTCGTCGAACGAGGAGATGCCCGAGTCCGCGCCCTTGACGATGATCACGCCGGGCGACACGGTGTACGGCTCGGAGAAGTCGTAGACGGCCTCGCGCTCGTCCGTGATGGAGATCTGGTTCGCGATGACGTCCCAGCGGCCCGCCTCGAGGCCGGCGAAGATCCCGTCGAACTGGGTCTCCTCGAAGACGGGCTCGACGCCGAGCTCGCCCGCGACGGCGGTGGCGATGTCGACGTCGTAGCCGGTGAGGGCGCCCGAGCCCGATCCCTCGTGGAAGGAGAACGGCGAGTAGGTGCCCTCGGTGCCGATGACGAGCTCGCCCGCGGCCTGGACGTCGGAGAGGCTCGTCGCGGCGGCCGGCGAGGCCGACGCGCCGTCGGTGGACCCGGCGGTGCCCGCGTCGCCCGAGGCGCAGCCCGCGAGGCCGAGGGCCGCGACGGCGACGAGGCCCGTGAGGGCGAGGGAGGGGCGGATGCGGGACAGGCGGCTCATGGGGGTCCTTGCGGTCACGGCGGATCCTCGTGCGCGGGATCGCCTCGTGCGGTGCTGTGGGGGTGCGGGATGCGTCGGTGCGGGATCCGTCCGGGATCGCCGACCGCCATGGTCTCAACGCCCGCCGGGGACCGGTATTCCCATGTCGCCGGATGACGGCGACGACGCGGGCGGCCGCGCGCGACGCGGCTAGAAGAGGGGCTCGGGACCCGTGCCGTCGCGGCCGTCGGCCATCGGCCCGATCTCGCCCTCGAGCTCGAGGAGCCGGAGGTTCACGAAGCGGTCGAGGGCCTGCCGGATGACGGGGGCCAACGGCGCCAGCTCGCGCGCGAGGGCCTGGTCCACGACGCGCTGGATCTCCTCGCCGCGCTCCCCGTAGTCCACGAAGGCGGGCATGCCGAACGGGTGGTCCCGGTACACGGGGCCGCGCGTCTCGCGATAGAGGCGCTCCCGCGCGTCGAGCCCGGCCTCCTCGCGCGCCGTCTCGAGCGCGGCGATGAGCGGGTGGATGGCCGTGTGGGGCGCATCCCGGGGGATGGCCTCCTGGTCCGTGAAGAACGAGGCGTCGCAGGCGGGGCACGATCCCGAGCCGCTGCCCGGGGAGGACGGCGACTCCGTGGCGTAGCGCAGCGCGTGCGCCCGCCAGGCCAGGACCACGTCCTCCAGCATCCGCACGTCGACGCCTCCTCGGGTCCCGGCGAGGACCGCCGTCGGGATCCCCACTGTATCGCCGCACCGCCCCCGGATCGGGAGCACGCGGCGGCGAGGAGCCGGAGCGGCATCCGCGGGGCGCACGCGCCGGGGACGAGGAAGGGCCCCGCCGGAGCGGGGCCCTTCTCATCGTGCGCTCGCGCGCCGGTCGACCTAGTTGTAGGTGCCGGGCGTGTAGTCGTCCGAGCTGAAGCTGTCGAAGTCGACGAAGCTCAGGTCGGACTCGTTGAACACCGACTCATCCGTGAAGATGCGGTTCGGGTAGCGCTCGGCCTTGGCCTCCTCCGTCGCGGTGACGGTGACGTCGCGGTACTTCGCGAGCCCCGTCCCGGCCGGGATCAGCTTGCCGATGATGACGTTCTCCTTGAGGCCCATCAGCGGGTCGGACTTGCCCTCCATGGCGGCCTGCGTGAGCACGCGGGTCGTCTCCTGGAAGGACGCGGCCGACAGCCACGACTCGGTCGCGAGCGAGGCCTTGGTGATGCCCATGACCTCCTGGCGGGCGGAGGCGGTCTTCTTGCCCTCCGTCAGCGTGGCGCGGTTGACCTCGTTGTAGCGGGCCCGGTCCACCAGCTCACCGGGGAGGAGGTCCGTGTCGCCGTGCTCGACGACCGTGACCTTGCGCAGCATCTGCCGCACGATGACCTCGATGTGCTTGTCGTGGATCGGGACGCCCTGCGAGCGGTAGACGCCCTGGACACCGCCCACGAGGTGCTTCTGCACCTCGCGCACGCCCTTGACCCGGAGGACCTCCTTGGGGTCGATGGCGCCGACGTGCAGCTGCTGCCCGAGCTCGACGTGCTGGCCGTCCTCCACGAGGAGGGTGGCCCGCTTGAGCACCGGGTAGATGTGCGGCTCGTCGCCGTTGTCCGGGGTCAGGATCACCTTGCGGCTGCGATCCGTGTCCTCGATCGTGATGCGGCCGGCGGCCTCCGCGATGGGCGACGCGCCCTTGGGGGTGCGCGCCTCGAAGAGCTCCTGCACGCGGGGGAGACCCTGCGTGATGTCGTCCGCCGATGCCACGCCACCGGTGTGGAAGGTGCGCATCGTGAGCTGCGTGCCGGGCTCGCCGATCGACTGGGCCGCGATGATGCCGACGGCCTCGCCGATGTCGACGAGCTTGCCGGTGGCGAGCGAGCGGCCGTAGCAGGCCGCGCACACGCCGACGGCGGACTCGCAGGTCAGGACCGAGCGCACCTTGATCTCGTGCACGCCGGCAGCGATCAGGTGGTCGATCATGACGTCGCCGACGTCGCTGCCCGCGGGGGCGACGACCTCGCCGGCCTCGTTGACCGCGTCGGCGGCCAGCGAGCGGGCGTACACGGAGTTCTCCACGTTGGAGTCGCGGACCGACGTGCCGTCCGCCGCCTGCGTGGCGATGGGCAGGTCGAGGCCGCGGCCGGTGCCGCAGTCGTCCTCGCGGATGATGACGTCCTGCGACACGTCCACCAGACGACGGGTGAGGTACCCGGAGTCGGCGGTGCGCAGCGCGGTGTCGGCCAGTCCCTTGCGGGCGCCGTGGGTGGAGATGAAGTACTCCGCCACCGTCAGGCCCTCGCGGTACGAGTGGACGATTGGGCGGGGGATGATCTCGCCCTTCGGGTTCGACACGAGGCCGCGCATGCCGGCGATCTGGCGGACCTGCATCCAGTTGCCTCGTGCCCCGGACGACACCATGCGGTTGATGTTGTTGTCGGCGGGGAGGTTGTCCTCCATCGCCTTCGCGACCTCGGCGGTGGCCTTGTTCCAGATCTCGATGAGCTCCTGACGACGCTCGGCGTTCGTCGTGAGGCCCTTCTCGAACTGGCCCTGGACCTTCGCGGCCTGCTTCTCGTAGCCCGACAGGATGGCCGCCTTGGTGGGCGGGGTCAGCACGTCGGAGAGGGCGACCGTGACGCCGGAGCGCGTGGCCCAGTAGAAGCCCGCGTCCTTGATCCGGTCGAGCGCCGCGGCGACCTCCACCTTGGGGTAGCGCTCGGCGAGGTCGTTGACGATCTCGGAGAGCTTGCCCTTGTCGGCGACGGCCTCGATGTAGGGGTAGTCGACCGGCAGGGTCTCGTTGAACAGCGCGCGACCGAGGGTGGTCTCGAGCAGCACGGGACCGACCGTCTTGCCCTTCTCGTCGAGCTCGACGCCCTCGGGCGTCTCGCCCTCGGCGAAGTAGAGGTCGTGCAGGCGGATGCGCACCTTGGCGTTGAGGTCCAGCGAGAGCTGGTCCTTCGCCAGGATGGCCTCGGCCACCGAGCTGAACGCGCGACCCTCACCGGCGACGCCCTCCTTGAGGGTGGTCAGGTGGTGCAGGCCGATGATCATGTCCTGCGTGGGCAGGGTGACCGGGCGTCCGTCCGACGGCTTGAGGATGTTGTTCGAGGCGAGCATCAGGATGCGCGCCTCGGCCTGGGCCTCGACCGACAGGGGCAGGTGGACGGCCATCTGGTCGCCGTCGAAGTCCGCGTTGAACGCGGCGCAGACGAGCGGGTGCAGCTGGATGGCCTTGCCCTCCACGAGCTGGGGCTCGAACGCCTGGATGCCCAGGCGGTGGAGCGTGGGCGCGCGGTTGAGCAGCACGGGGCGCTCGCGGATGATCTCCTCGAGCACGTCCCAGACCTGTCCGCGGCTGCGCTCGACCATGCGCTTGGCGGCCTTGATGTTCTGGGCGTGGCTCAGGTCGATCAGGCGCTTGATGACGAACGGCTTGAACAGCTCGAGCGCCATCTGCTTGGGCAGACCGCACTGGTGCAGCTTGAGCTGCGGTCCGACGATGATGACCGAGCGGCCCGAGTAGTCCACGCGCTTGCCGAGCAGGTTCTGGCGGAACCGGCCCTGCTTGCCCTTCAGCATGTCGCTGAGGGACTTGAGCGCGCGGTTGCCGGTGCCCGTGACGGGACGACCGCGGCGGCCGTTGTCGAACAGCGCGTCGACGGCCTCCTGCAGCATGCGCTTCTCGTTGTTGACGATGATCTCGGGGGCACCGAGGTCGAGCAGGCGACGGAGGCGGTTGTTGCGGTTGATGACGCGGCGGTACAGGTCGTTCAGGTCGCTGGTCGCGAAGCGGCCGCCGTCGAGCTGCACCATGGGGCGCAGCTCCGGCGGGATGACCGGGACGACCTGCAGCACCATCGCGGCCGGCGAGTTGCCGGTCGCGAGGAAGGAGCTGACGACGCGCAGGCGCTTGATGGCGCGGATCTTCTTCTGGCCCTTGCCGGTGGCGATCTGCTCGCGGAGCAGCTCCCCCTCGGCCTCGAGGTCGAAGGCCTCCAGGCGCTTCTGGATCGCCTCGGCGCCCATGTGGGCCTCGAAGTAGATGCCGAAGCGGTCCTGCAGCTCGTGGAAGACGGCGTCCTCGGGCTTGAGCTCGCCGACCTTGAGGCTGCGGAACTCCTCCCAGACGCGCTCGAGGCGGGAGATGTCCTCGTCGAACGCCTTGCGCGTCTGACCCATCTCCTTCTCGGCGCCGTCCTTCGCGCGACGCTTCTGGTCGCTCTTGGCGCCCTCGGCCTCCAGCGCGGCCAGGTCGGTCTCCAGGCGCCCGAGGCGCTCGGCGATCTGGGAGTCGCGCTGGTCCTGCAGGGTCTTGATCTCGAGCCGGAGCTCGTTCTCGAGGCCCGGCATGTCCTCGTGACGGGCGTCCTCGTCCACGCTGATCACCATGTAGGCGGCGAAGTAGATGACCTTCTCGAGGTCCTTCGGCGCCATGTCGAGCAGGTAGCCGAGGCGCGAGGGCACGCCCTTGAAGTACCAGATGTGCGTGACGGGCGCGGCGAGCTCGATGTGGCCCATGCGCTCGCGGCGGACCGCGGACTTGGTGACCTCGACGCCGCAGCGCTCGCAGACGATGCCCTTGAAGCGCACCCGCTTGTACTTGCCGCAGGAGCACTCCCAGTCGCGGCTGGGTCCGAAGATCTGCTCTCCGAAGAGGCCGTCCTTCTCGGGCTTCAGCGTGCGGTAGTTGATGGTCTCGGGCTTCTTGACCTCACCGTGCGACCAGCGGCGGATGTCGTCGGCCGTCGCGAGGCCGATCCGCAGCTCATCGAAAGTTGTTACGTCGAGCAATTTTCCTTCTCTCCTTGGAAAGCTTCGAGTCGAAAGTCTTGAGCGGGCTTAGATGTCGTCGATGCTGGACGACTCGAAGCGGGTGGAGATGTTGATGCCGAGCTCCTCCGCGGCGCGGAAGACCTCGTCATCCGTGTCGCGCAGGCTGACCGCCTGGCCGTCCGCCGAGAGGACCTCGACGTTCAGGCAGAGGGACTGCATCTCCTTGATCAGGACCTTGAAGGACTCGGGGATACCCGGTTCCTGGATGTTCTCGCCCTTGACGATGGCCTCGTACACCTTCACGCGGCCGAGGATGTCGTCCGACTTGATGGTGAGGAGCTCCTGGAGCGCGTAGGCCGCTCCGTACGCCTCGAGCGCCCACACCTCCATCTCGCCGAACCGCTGGCCGCCGAACTGGGCCTTACCGCCCAGGGGCTGCTGCGTGATCATCGAGTAGGGACCCGTCGAGCGCGCGTGGATCTTGTCGTCCACCAGGTGGTGCAGCTTCAGGATGTACATGTAGCCGACCGAGACGGGCTCGGGGAACGGCTCGCCGGAGCGGCCGTCGAACAGGCGCGTCTTGCCGCTGGACCCGATGAGGCGGTCGCCGTCGCGGGTGACCGTCGTCGAGTCGAGCAGGCCGGCGATCTCCTCCTCGAGCGCTCCGTCGAACACCGGGGTGGCGACCTTCGTGCCGGGCGCGGCCTGGCGGGCGTGGTCCGGAAGGCGCTCGGCCCACTTGGGCTTGCCCTCGACCTCCCAGCCCTGCTTGGCGATCCACCCGAGGTGGGTCTCCAGGACCTGGCCGAAGTTCATGCGGCCGGGGATGCCGAGCGGGTTGAGGATGACGTCGACCGGGGTCCCGTCGGCGAGGAACGGCATGTCCTCGACCGGCAGGATCTTGGAGATGACGCCCTTGTTGCCGTGACGGCCGGCGAGCTTGTCGCCCTCCGTGATCTTGCGCTTCTGGGCGATGAACACCACGACGCGCTGGTTGACGCCCGAGCCGAGCTCGTCGTCGCCGTCCTGCGAGTCGAAGACCTTGACGCCGATGATCGTGCCCTGCTCGCCGTGGGGCACCTTCAGGGACGTGTCGCGGACCTCGCGGCTCTTCTCGTTGAAGATCGCGCGCAGCAGGCGCTCCTCGGCGCTGAGCTCGGTCTCGCCCTTCGGCGTGACCTTGCCCACGAGGATGTCGCCGGGGCGGACCTCGGCGCCGATGCGGATGATGCCGCGCTCGTCGAGGTCGGCGAGCAGCTCCGGGCTGACGTTGGGGAGGTCGCGGGTGATCTCCTCCTTGCCGAGCTTGGTGTCGCGCGCGTCGACCTCGTACTCCTCGATGTGGATGGAGGAGAGGGTGTCGTCCTTGACCAGGTTCTGGCTCAGGATGATCGCGTCCTCGAAGTTGTGGCCCTCCCACGGCATGAACGCGACGAGCAGGTTCTTGCCGAGCGCGAGCTCGCCGTTCTCCGTGGCGGGGCCGTCGGCGATGACCTCGCCGGCCTCGATGCGGTCGCCGGCCGAGACCAGGACGCGGTGGTTGTAGCTCGTGCCCTGGTTCGAGCGGTCGAACTTGCGCAGGTAGTAGGTCTGCGTGCCGCCCTCGTCGAGCTGGATGGTGACGACCTCGGCCGACACCTCCTGCACGACGCCCGAGGCGTCGGCCGTGAGGACGTCGCCGGCGTCGACCGCCGCGTAGCCCTCCATGCCGGTGCCGACGAGCGGGCTCTCGCTGCGCAGCAGCGGGACGGCCTGACGCTGCATGTTCGCGCCCATGAGGGCCCGGTTCGCGTCGTCGTGCTCGAGGAAGGGGATGAGCGAGGTCGCGACCGACACCATCTGGCGCGGGGAGACGTCCATGTAGTGGACGTTCTCCTTCGCGACGAGCTCCACCTCACCGCCCTTGGGGCGGACGAGGACGCGGTCCTCCGCGAAGCGGAAGTCCTTCGTGAGGGGCGCGTTGGCCTGGGCGACGAGGAACTCGTCCTCCTCGCTGGCCGTGAGGTAGTCGATCTGGTCGGTGACCACGCCGTCGACGACGCGACGGTACGGAGTCTCGATGAAGCCGAAGGAGTTGATGCGGGCGAACGACGCCAGCGAGCCGATCAGGCCGATGTTCGGGCCTTCCGGGGTCTCGATGGGGCACATGCGGCCGTAGTGCGACGGGTGGACGTCGCGGACCTCGACGCCGGCGCGCTCACGGGACAGACCACCCGGGCCGAGCGCCGAGAGGCGGCGCTTGTGGGTGAGGCCCGCGAGCGGGTTGTTCTGGTCCATGAACTGCGACAGCTGGCTCGTGCCGAAGAACTCCTTGATCGCGGCGACGACGGGGCGCACGTTGATCAGGGTCTGGGGCGTGATGGCCTCGATGTCCTGCGTGGTCATGCGCTCGCGGACGACGCGCTCCATGCGGGACAGGCCGGTGCGCACCTGGTTCTGGATGAGCTCGCCGACCGCGCGGATGCGGCGGTTGCCGAAGTGGTCGATGTCGTCCACGTCGAGGCGGAGCTCGACGGGCTTGCCGTCGCGCGTGCCGCCCATCTTCGTCTCGTTGGCGTGCAGCGAGACGAGGTACTTGATGGTCGCGAGGATGTCCTCGACCGTCAGCACCGAGTCGGTGAGCTGCTTGTCGATGCCGAGCTTGCGGTTGATCTTGTAGCGACCCACCTTCGCCAGGTCGTAGCGCTTCGGGTTGAAGTAGAAGTTGTCCAGCAGCGCGCGGGCGGCCTCGGCGGCGACCTGCTCGCCCGGACGGAGCTTGCGGTAGATGTCCTTGAGGGCCTCCTCCTTGGTGAGGATGGAGTCCTTCTCGAGCGTGAGCTCGATGGACGCGACGCCCTTGAACTCCTCGAGGATCTGCTCGCTGGTGAGGCCGAGGGCCTTCAGGAAGACCGTGACCGACTGCTTGCGCTTGCGGTCGATGCGGACGCCGACCTGGTCGCGCTTGTCGATCTCGAACTCGAGCCAGGCGCCGCGGGAGGGGATGACGCGGGCGGAGTAGATGTCCTTGTCGGACGTCTTCTCCTGCTGGCGCTCGAAGTACACGCCCGGGGAGCGGACGAGCTGGGACACGACGACACGCTCGGTGCCGTTGATGATGAACGTTCCCTTCTCCGTCATGAGGGGGAAGTCCCCCATGAACACCGTCTGGGTCTTGATCTCGCCCGTGAGGTGGTTCATGAACTCGGCCTCGACGTACAGGGGGGCGGAGTAGGTCTTGCCGCGCTCCTTGCACTCGTCGATGGAGTACTTCTGCTCCTCGAGGTACGGGTTCGTGAACCCGAGCTGCATGGTCTCGCCCAGGTCCTCGATGGGGGAGATCTCCTCGAAGATCTCCTCGAGGCCGGAGTTGAGGGCCAGGTCGGTGCGGCCCTGTGCGGTGCCCTCCTCGACGCGCCGCTTCCACACGTCCGAGCCGACGAGCCAGTCGAAGCTCTCGGTCTGCAGGGCGAGCAGGTCGGGGACGGTGAGGGTGTCAGTGATCTTCGCGAACGAGAGCCGCGATGCGTCGCGACCGTTCTGGGGAGTGGGAGTTGCGTTGCGCGCAGCAGCCAAGGAAATTACCTCCGTGGGCCCCGTCGGGCTCCGATGTCGTCGATACGCCGAGACCGACCCGGGTTGTCACCCGTGCCGATCCTGATGGAGTTGCTCGCCACACCTCGCGGGATGGGCTCGGGACGGACCCGAGCGCACACGAATGACCGACCGCAATATGAAGGCAAAGGGAGTGGGAGCGCAAAGGATCACCATACGGGTCGCGACGCGCCATGTCCAGCGGAATCTTGCATCCTCGGCGTGTCTCGGTGTATAACGTCCGGTTGCCCGGATCCGGACCGTCCCGCCGCGGGTAGCGTCGGGGCATGAGCCCTCCCTGGCACGTGACCCCCGGCGGCCCCTCCCACGTGCACCGGGCGGGCGACGTGGAGATCCGGAAGGCGTCCGTCGGCCCCATGGACAACGCCGCTTACCTGCTCACCGACCTCGACTCCGGCGAGCGCCTGCTCGTCGACGCGGCGGCCGACGTCGACCGACTGCTCGCCCTCGTGGCGGAGCCGGATCCCGTCGGCCGGCTGGCCGTCGTCGTCACCACGCACGGCCACCTGGACCACCACGGCGCGCTGGCCGCCGTGCTCGACGCGACCGACGCGGTGGCGGCCGTGGGCGACGCCGACGCGGGCGACCTGCCCGTCGACCCCGAGCGGCGCCTCGTCGACGGCGACGAGGTGGCCTTCGGCGGCGTGACGGCGCAGGTGGTCGCGCTCCGCGGGCACACCCCGGGCGGCGTGGCGCTGGTGCTGCAGCCGGGCGACGGGAGCACGCACCTCTTCACGGGCGACTCTCTCTTCCCGGGAGGGGTCGGGAACACGGGCGGCGACGCGGCGCGCTTCCGGCAGCTCATGGGCGACGTGGAGGAGCGCCTCTTCGCCCGCTTCCCCGACGAGGCGCACGTCCACCCCGGCCACGGCGACTCGACCACGCTCGGCGCCGAGCGCGGCTCCCTCGGCGGGTGGCGCGAGCGCGGCTGGTGACGGGACGCCGGGCACCCTCCCGCGACCGGGCCGCGCGCGCGGGGCTCGCCTAGGCTGAGGAGATGCCCGAGCACCCGTCGACCGTCCTCGCCCTGAGCGGGCACCGGGCCGTCATCGAGCCCGACCGCTTCGTGCCGGGCGCGTACCAGCTCGTGGTCGACGGCACCCCGCAGTCGCACGTCAACATGGACGACCCGGGCGAGCTGTTCTTCGAGTACGTCCAGCGCATGGGGCACGTCATCGACCTCGTCGGGGAGCCCGGCGAGGCGATCACCGCGCTCCACCTCGGCGCCGGGGCGCTCACCATCCCCCGGTACGTCGAGGCGACGCGGCCCGGATCGCGCCAGCAGGTGATCGAGCTCGAGCAGGACCTCGTGGACCTCGTGCGGGAGCACCTGCCGTGGTCGCGCCGCGCCTCCATCCGGCTGCGCTACGGCGACGCGCGCGAGGTGCTGGGGCGCCTCCCGCAGGGGCTCCGCGGATCCGTGGACCTCGTGGTCGTGGACGTCTTCAGCGGCGCGCGCACGCCCGCCCACATCACGAGCCGCGAGTTCCACGCGGAGGCCGCGGCGTTCCTCGCGCCCGGGGGCATCCTGACGGTCAACGTCGCCGACGGCCACGGCCTGGCCTTCGCCCGCGGGCAGGCCGCCACCATCCAGGACGTGCTGCCGCACGTGGCCGCGCTCGCGGAGACGCAGGTGCTGAAGGGCCGCCGGTTCGGCAACGTCGTGCTCGCCGCGTCCGCCACGCCGCTCCCGCTGGACTTCGTGCCGCGGCTGCTGGCGGGCGGCCCGCACCCCGCCAAGGTCGTCGAGGGCCGCGAGCTCGCCGACTTCATCGCAGGCGCCTCCGTCGTCACCGACGCCACCGCCGTGCCCTCGCCCTCCCCCGCCCGCAGCATCTTCCAGACGAGGCCCTGACCGGCCCGCCGGTCGCCGACGCCCGCCGATCCACCGGAGTCACCATGAACCGCCGCTCCCGCACCCGCCCCGCGCGCCTCGCCGTGCTCGGGATCGCCGCCCTGGTCGCGCTCACGGGCTGCACGAACGACGACGGCTCCCCCGTCGACGTCCGCGCGACCGAGCCGCCCGCGCCCTCCCCCACCAGCACCGACGCCGCGCCGGCGGGCGTGGCGCCCTCGGGGACGCCGACCGCCGTCACGACGGGCCTCGTCTCGCCGTGGTCCGTCGCCCAGCTGCCCGCCGGACCCCTGCTCGTCAGCGAGCGGGACACCTCGCGCATCGTCGAGGTGCTCGACGACGGCACCACCCGGGTCGCGGGCACCGTGGCCGGGGTGGGCCCGCAGGGCGAGGGCGGCCTGCTCGGCATCGCGACGCGCGAGGCGGACGGGCGCACGCAGCTGTACGCGTACTTCACGAGCGCCACGGACAACCGCATCGTGCGCATGGACGTCACCGGCGCCCCGGGGTCGCTGGGGCTCGGCGCGCCCGAGGAGATCGTGACGGGCATCCCGCGCGACAGCAACCACAACGGCGGGCGCATCGCGTTCGGGCCGGACGGGATGCTCTACGCGACCACGGGCGACGCGAACCTCCGCGACGCCGCGCAGGACCCGATCTCGCTGGCGGGCAAGATCCTCCGCCTCACCCCCGACGGGCAGGGCCCCGAGGACAACCCCACGCCCGGATCGCCCGTCTACTCGATGGGCCACCGGAACCCGCAGGGCATCGCGTGGGACGCCGAGGGCAACCTGTGGTCGGCGGAGTTCGGGCAGGACACCTGGGACGAGCTGAACCTCATCGAGCCCGGCGGGAACTACGGCTGGCCGGTCGTGGAGGGCGCGACGGACGACGCCGCGGACGACATGTACATCGACCCGGTCCGGCAGTGGGCCACCGACGACGCCAGCCCGAGCGGCATCGCCGTCTCCGGCGACACCATCTTCATGGCGGGCCTCGGCGGCGAGCGCCTCTGGGTGATCCGCCCCGGCGCCGTCCCCACCGACCCCATCCCGGACGACCGCGTGACCGAGTTCTACACCCGCGAGTTCGGGCGGATCCGGGACGTGCAGGCCGCCCCCGACGGCTCGCTGCGGATGCTCACGAACAACACCGACGGGCGCGGGACGCCGCGCGAGGGCGACGACAAGCTGCTCCGGGTCGAGCTCATGCCGATCCAGGCGGGATAATCTCTTCCTCGTGACAGGCACCGCGATCATCATCGGCTACGACAGGGACACCCTCCGGGAGAAGGTGGACCTGCGGGCTGCCGGCGATCGGCTGGACGAGCTCGAGAACCTCCGCAGCCTCTCCGCCATCACCGAGAAGGTCGCGCTGCTGCGCATGCTCGGCCGCCTCGACGAGGCGTGGGACATGGCGAACGCGGCCGTGCGCCAGGCGCGCTTCACCGGCGACCGGGAGACGCTGCTCGCGTGCCGCATCCGTCGCGCGCAGGTGCAGCAGTACCAGGGCAAGCTCGACATCGCCCTGCAGGACCTCGGCGGCTGCGTCGACGAGGCCCGCGCGCACGAGTGGTTCGCGCTGGAGGCGTTCGCCCTGCAGCACCGCGGCAAGGTGCACTTCGACCGCGGCGACTACCGCCACGCGCTCAGCGACTTCGAGGACGCCTACACGCTGCGCACGCGCGAGGGCCTGCCGAGCGACCAGCTCGAGAGCTCGGCGCTCGCGATCGACGTCGCCAAGGAGCGCATCGCCGCCCAGCCCGCGTGATGGGCCCGAACCCTCCCCGGCCGCGGCCGGCCGGCCGTGGCTGACCTCGCCCGCGTGCGGATCTGGGCCGACGCCCTGATCGCGCTGCACCTCGACCCGTCGTGGTCGTTCGACTTCGACCACGCGCGCACGCGCGCGGGCGCCTGCCACTACGGCGACCGGCGCATCACCGTCTCCCGGCACCTGGCCGG
>NZ_JAVCVL010000051.1:0-14785 GCF_032917815.1 Clavibacter sp. MX14-G9D
GCCGTGTCCCGCGCCCGCGCGGGGGTGGATGCGCCGGGCCGCGCGGGAGAGGCCGCCCGCCTCGCCGCCGCGGAGGCCACCGTCGCGGCCCTCCGGGAGCAGCTGGACCGCACGGAGCGCCTCGCCGAGGAGCAGGTCGGGCAGGCCACCGCGCAGTACGCGGAGCGCGCCCAGGCGCAGGACGCGCTGCACCGCGAGCGGCTGGACGCCCAGGAGTCGAACCTCCGCGAGCAGATCGGCCAGCAGGAGGACCGCATCGCGGAGCTGCAGTCGCGGCTGCGCGAGGTCCAGCGCGCCGAGGTGGCCCGCACCGAGGAGGACGGCCGGGTGCTCACGGCGCTCAGCCCGGTCGCGGAGAGCCTCAAGCAGGTTCAGGCGAAGGTGCACGAGCTCGAGGAGCAGCGCCGCCAGCAGCACGGCGAGCTGAGCGAGCAGCTGCGGAGCGCCACGGAGGCGGAGGAGCGGCTGCGCGCCACCGCCGAGACGCTCGCGTCCGCGCTCCGCTCGAACAGCACGCGCGGCGTGTGGGGCGAGACGCAGCTGCGCAGCGTCGTGGAGGCCGCGGGCCTCATCCACCGCGTCGACTTCGACGTGCAGACCAGCGTCTCCACCGCCCAGGGCGTCGGCCGGCCGGACATGGTGGTGCACCTGCCGGGCGGCAAGAACATCGCGGTGGACGCGAAGGCGCCCTTCACCGCGTACCTCGAGGCGAGCGCCATCCCCGCCTCCGCCACCGGCCCCGAGGGCGCACGACGCGACCACCTCATGAAGCAGCACGTGCAGGCCGTCCGCGACCACATCACGGCGCTCGGCAGCCGGGCCTACTGGGAGGGGCTCGACGCGAGCCCGGAGATGGTCATCGCGTTCATCCCGAGCGAGTCCCTGGTGTCGTCCGCGCTCGAGGCGGATCCGAGCATCATGGAGTTCGCGTTCAGCCGCCGGGTCGCCCTCTCCTCCCCCGTCACGCTGTGGTCGGTGCTCAAGACCGTCGCGTTCAGCTGGCAGCAGGAGGTCCTCACGGAGGACGCGAAGCAGCTCTTCGACCTCAGCCGCGAGCTGCACGCCCGCCTCGCCACCAGCGGCGAGCACATCGCGAAGCTCGGCCGCTCCCTCACGGGCGCCGTCGGCGACTACAACCGCGTCGTCGGATCCCTGGAGCGCCAGGTGCTGCCCACCGCCCGCCGCCTCAGCCGGCTCGACGAGTCCAAGGTCATCGGCACCCTCGCGCCGCTCGAGGCCACCGCGCGCGAGCTGTCGGCGGACGAGTTCACGTCAGCCGCATCCGCTCCCCGGGCGTCCGGGGACGCCGACGCGACCGCTCGGTAGAGTGGCGAGCACGCGGGGCCCGGCCGCGGGAGCACCTCCCACCGGCCGCCGAGGGCCCGCGTCAGCCGCACGGCGTCGCCGTGGATCCGCCGAAGGAGATGCACCATGCCCGTAGCAACCCCCGAGCAGTACGCCGAGATGCTGGATCGCGCCAAGTCCGGCGGATTCGCCTACCCCGCGGTCAACGTCTCGTCCTCGCAGACCATCAACGCGGTCCTCCAGGGGCTCACGGACGCCGGCTCCGACGGCATCATCCAGGTCACCACGGGCGGCGCCGACTACTTCTCCGGCCACACCGTGAAGAACCGCGCGGCGGGCGCCCTCGCCTTCGCGCGCTTCGCCACCGAGGTCGCCAAGAACTACCCCATCACGGTCGCGCTGCACACCGACCACTGCCCGAAGGACGCCCTCGACGGCTTCGTCATCCCCATGATCGAGGCCAGCGAGGAGGAGGTCCGCGCGGGCCGCAACCCCATCTTCCAGTCGCACATGTGGGACGGCTCGGCCATCCCGCTCAACGAGAACCTCGACATCGCGACCGACCTGCTCCCCCGCATGAAGGCCATCAACGCCATCCTCGAGGTCGAGATCGGCGTCGTCGGCGGCGAGGAGGACGGCGTCAGCCACGACACCGGCGCGCACCTCTACACGACCCTCGAGGACGCCATCTCCACCGTCGAGGCCCTCGGCCTCGGCGACCAGGGCCGCTACATGGCCGCCCTCACCTTCGGCAACGTGCACGGCGTGTACAAGCCCGGCGGCGTGCAGCTGCGCCCGTCGCTCCTCAAGGAGATCCAGGACGGCATCCAGTCGAAGTACGGCACGTCCGAGAAGCCGTTCGACCTCGTCTTCCACGGCGGATCCGGCTCCTCCGACGACGAGATCGCCGAGGCCGTGCGCAACGGCGTCGTGAAGATGAACATCGACACCGACACGCAGTACGCGTTCAGCCGCTCCATCGCCGACTCGGTGCTCCGCAACTACGACGGCTTCCTCAAGGTCGACGGCGAGGTGGGCGACAAGAAGACGTACGACCCGCGCGCCTGGGGCAAGACGGCGGAGTCGGCCATGGCCGCCCGCGTCGTCGAGGCCACGCGCCAGCTCGGCTCGCACGGGAAGTCGCAGAGCTAGCGACGGCGGTCGCGCTCCCGCTACTCGCGGGGGACACGACGGCGGGGCCGGTCCTGGTGGACCGGCCCCGCCGTCGTTCGCGTGCATGCGGGCGTCAGGGCCCGCCGTTCGACATGATCTGCTGGAACGCCGGGTCCTGGATGATGAGCGTCAGCACGAGCACGCTCGTGATGACGGTGGCGAGGACCGCGCCCGCGATGGGCACCCAGAACGCCATGCGGCGGCGCTTGACGAGCTCGAGGGCGATCCAGGCGGTCAGCACGAACACGACCACGTTCACGACGTTGACCGCGATGCCGATGACCGCCGTCTGCGGCGTGACCGTGTAGGTGCCGCCGCCGAAGAGGGCGTAGGACTGGTCGATGGCCTGCGAGGGATCCGAGTTGGCGCCGATGCTGCCGGCCACGTTCACGAGCCCGGCGGCGAGCAGGCCGATGGTGATGGCCGCGTCGAACCGCCGCGGCGCACGACGCGGCTCCTGGCCGGCGAGGTAGCCGGGGCGTCCGGGCGGCGCGCTGGGTGCCGAGCCGGCGGGCTGGTCCGGAGCGGGATCCGGGCGCGCGGGAGCGGGTGCACGTCGTGCATCCCGGCGCTCCGTCGCCGCGGTCCTCTCGGATGCGCGACGCGCGTCCACCGCGGCCTTCTCGGCGTCGCGGCGCTCGGCCTGCTGGCGCTCGCGCGCGGCCTTGCGCTCCGCCGCCATCTGCTCGGCGAGGGTCTGGGGCGCCGCCTGCTTGCCGGCCTTCCTGCCCTTCGCGACGCCCTCGCCACCCGGGGCGTCCCGGGCGGCCGCGGCCTCGCGGTAGGCGGCCGCCTCGGCGACGATGCGCGCATCGGCCTCGGACAGCTCCGAGGAGCCGCCCGCGGAGGACGACGGGGACGCGTACTCGCCGAAGCGCGGGGCGGGCCGGCCGGAGCGGCGCTGCCCGTCGTCGTCGCTCACGCGCGGGTGCGCCCGCCGATGGCGCGCGAGTCCGTGTTGCCGGACTGGTCCTTGCGCAGCTCCTTGGGGAGCGAGAACACGAGGTCCTCCTCGGCGGTCACGACCGCGGTCACGTCGCCGTAGCCGGCGTCGGCGAGGTCGTCGAGGAGCTCCTGCACGAGCACCTCGGGGACGGAGGCGCCGCTCGTGACGCCGACCGTCTGCACGCCGTCCAGCCACTCCTGCTTGACCTCGGAGGCGTAGTCCACGCGGTAGGACGCCTTCGCGCCGTACTCGAGTGCCACCTCGACGAGTCGGACCGAGTTGGAGCTGTTCGCGGAGCCGATGACGATGACGAGGTCGGCGTCGACCGCGACCTTCTTGATGGCCACCTGGCGGTTCTGCGTGGCGTAGCAGATGTCGTCGCTCGGCGGGTCCTGCAGGTTCGGGAAGCGCGCGCGGAGGCGGCGGACGGTCTCCATGGTCTCGTCGACCGAGAGCGTGGTCTGGGACAGCCAGACCAGGTTGTCCGGGTCCCGCACCTCGATGGTATCGGCGTGCTCCGGGGAGTTGACGACGATGGTCTGCTCGGGCGCCTCGCCCGCGGTGCCCTCGACCTCCTCGTGGCCCTCGTGGCCGATGAGCAGGATCTGCTTGTCGGCCTTCGCGAAGCGCACGGCCTCGCGGTGGACCTTGGTGACCAGCGGGCAGGTCGCGTCGATGGCCTGGAGGCCGCGGTCGGCGGCGCCCTGCACGACGGCCGGCGAGACGCCGTGGGCGCTGAAGACGACGTGGGCGCCGGTGGGCACCTCGTCGACCTCCTCCACGAAGATCGCGCCCATGCGCTCGAGGGTGGAGACGACGTGCACGTTGTGGACGATCTGCTTCCGCACGTAGACGGGGGCGCCGTAGCGCTCGAGGGCCTTCTCGACGGCGACGACGGCGCGGTCGACGCCGGCGCAGTAGCCCCGCGGAGCGGCGAGCAGGACCTTCTTGGGTCCGTCCACCGGGTTATCCTTGAGCCTGTTGCGGACGCCGGGCATCCGGGGCATCGACAGGCTGACGACGGGTGCTCCCACGAGTCGCTGGTCAGTGGTCGCTGTAGTCACGCAACCGATTGTATGCGCCCGCGCTGGGCGCCGAGTGGGGAGCCATGAGCGAGACGCGCACCGTGTCCATGCCAGCCGCGGGGGCCCCGACCGTCGACGCGCCGTGGCCCGTCTCGGTGCTGTCCGGCAAGGTCAAGGGCTGGATCGACCGGCTCGGCACGGCCTGGGTCGAGGGCGAGATCACCCAGTGGGGCGGCTCCGGCGGCAACGTCTACGGCAAGCTCAAGGACCTCGACGTCGACGCCACCATCAGCTTCACGGTCTGGTCGTCCGTGCGCGCGAAGATCCCCGCCGACCTCGGCCAGGGCGCCCGCGTCGTCGCGCTCGTCAAGCCCAACTACTGGGTCAAGGGCGGCACGCTCACCATGCAGGTGCTGGAGATGCGGCACGTCGGCCTCGGCGACCTGCTCGAGCGACTCGAGCGCCTGCGTCAGACGCTGCGCGCGGAGGGCCTGTTCGACGTCGACCGCAAGCGGCGCCTCCCGTTCCTCCCCGGCTGCATCGGCCTCATCACCGGCAAGGACTCCGACGCCGAGAAGGACGTCCTCCGGAACGCGCAGCTGCGCTGGCCGAGCGTGCGCTTCCGCGTCGTGCACACCGCCGTGCAGGGCGACCGGGCTGCTGGCGAAGTCACGCGCGCCATCGGCGTGCTCGACGAGGATCCCGAGGTGGACGTCATCGTCATCGCCCGGGGCGGCGGCGACTTCCAGAACCTGCTCGTCTTCAGCGACGAGACCCTGGTGCGCACCGCGGCCGCGTGCCGCACCCCGCTCGTGAGCGCCATCGGCCACGAGGCCGACCGGCCCCTGCTCGACGACGTGGCCGACCTCCGCGCCTCCACCCCCACCGACGCCGCGAAGCGCGTGGTGCCGGACGTCTCCGAGGAGCTCGCCCGCGTGCAGCAGGCCCGCGCCCGCATCGGCATGCGCCTCACCTCGCAGGTGCGGGGGGAGATCGACCGCATCGAGCAGCTGCGCTCCCGTCCCGTGCTCACGGGCTCCGCGTGGATCGTCGACTCGCGCGCCGAGGAGCTCGGCCGCTACATCGCGCGGTCCGCCGAGCTCGCCGGCCGCGTCGTGGAGCGCGGCGTGCAGCAGACGAGCGAGCTCTCGCGGCAGCTGCGCGCCCTGTCCCCGCAGCACGTCCTCGACCGCGGGTACGCCATCGTGCAGGCCGCCGACGGATCCGCGCTCCGCACCCCCGCCGACGCCCCGGCGGGCACCGGCCTCGTCCTCCGCCTCGCCGCCGGCGCGCTCGGCGCCACCTCCACCGGCCCCACCGACGACATCCCGTCGTCGGCCGCCCTCCTGCCCTCGTCCCCCACCCCCGGGGCCCGGCCCGCGCCCGGCTCCGAAAGCTAGGATCTCCCCCATGCCCACCAGCCCCGCCGACACCGGCACCGACACCGGCGCCCGCCTGCCCGACGTCTCCGAGCTCAGCTACGAGGAGGCCCGGGACGCGCTGGTGCGCGTCGTGAACGACCTCGAGCAGGGCGCGTCCACGCTCGAGGAGTCGATCGCCCTGTGGGAGCGCGGCGAGGCCCTCGCGGCCCGCTGCGAGGAGTGGCTGCTCGGCGCCAAGGCACGGCTCGACGCCGCCCGCACCACCGTGTCCGACGCCGGCTGACCGTGGCGAAGGACCGCACGCCGAACGTCGTCGCCGAGCTCGGCCGGCCGGAGACGCCCGAGGAGACCGCCGCCCGCAAGGCCGCCGACTCGCGCCGGCACCGCGCCAAGCAGACCTTCCGCAACCTGCTGTACTCGCTCATCGTCACGGTCGCCACCGTCGCGGTCATCATCGCGCTGGTGCCCCGCTCGAACACCACGATCCTGCCCGACGTCGACTACGGCGCCACGGCCGCCGAGGCGCAGGGCGGCTTCCCGCAGACCCTCGTCGTGCCCGACCTGCCCACGGCCTGGAAGAGCAACGACGCCGAGATCCGGCCTGCAGGCCGCGACGGCGTCGCCGTCTGGTACATCGGCCTCATCACGCCGAGCAACCGCTACATCGGCATCTCCCAGGGCATCGACGCGAACCCCACCTGGCTGGACGAGACCCTGCGGTCCGCGCCGGAGGTGAGCCGCGAGGAGATCGGCGGCCTCGAGTGGACCCTGTACGACAACGGCCAGGCCGACGACCCGGGCAACGTGGTCCTCGCGGCGAGCGCCGTCGACGGCGACAGCACGTACGCGGTCTACGGCACGGCCGACGCCAACGAGCTGCGCACCGCCATCGACGCGGTCGCCGCCGCGCGGGGCACGGCGGCGGGCTCCTCCGCCACCCCCGCCCCGACGCCCGCGGACGGCGCCACGAGCACCACCGCACCCGGAGAGGGGATCGAGGGATGACCGATCAGGACGAGGTCTCGCAGGCACCCGCAGAGGTGTGGGCCGAGATGGTCGAGGGCAACGCGCGCTTCGTCCAGGGCGCGCCCCAGCACCCGCGGCAGGACGTCGAGCGCCGCGCGGCCCTCGCGCACGTGCAGCGCCCGGTCGCCGCGCTCTTCGGCTGCAGCGACTCCCGGCTCGCCGCCGAGATCATCTTCGACAAGGGCCTCGGCGACCTCTTCGTGGTGCGCAACGCCGGCCAGATCATCTCCGACTCGGTCCTCGGCAGCCTCGAGTACGCGGTCGCCGTGCTGGGCGTGCCGCTCATCGTCGTGCTCGGCCACGACGAGTGCGGCGCCGTCCGCGCGGCCATCGAGAGCGCGGCGCCCGACGCGGAGGCGCTGCCGCCGCACATCGCGCGCCTCATCGCCCCCATCGAGCCCGCCGTCCGCCGCGTGGCGGGCGACCCCGTCGTGCCGTCCGAGGTCGACGCGGGCGAGGTCGGGCGCCAGCACCTGCGCGACACCGTGACCCGCATGCTGGAGGCCTCCGAGATGATCTCCGACCGGGTGGCGGCCGGTAGCCTGGCCATCGTCGGCGCCAACTACAAGCTCCTCGAGGGCACCGCGGTGCCCGACGTCATCGTGGGCGACATCCCCCGCTAGGGGCGACGTCCGCGGAGGCCCACCCCGCGCGCCGGAAGGCGCCGTGTGCGCGCCGCCCCCGTACCCCGGGCCCACGAGGCCCGGTGCATCACCCGTCCCGAAGGAGAGAGAAACAGCGTGGTCGACACTTCCCCCGGATCAGACAGCGGCACGACGGACGAGTTCCGCATCGAGCACGACACGATGGGCGAGGTGCGGGTCCCGAGGGACGCGCTCTACGCCGCCCAGACGCAGCGCGCCGTCGAGAACTTCCCCATCTCCGGCCGCGGCCTCGAGCCCGCGCAGATCCAGGCGCTGGCCCGCATCAAGCGCGCCGCCGCGATCGTCAACGGCGAGATGGGCATCATCGACGCGGACGTCGCCGAGGCCATCGTCGCCGCGGCGGACCAGGTGGCGGGCGGATCCCACCACGAGCACTTCCCCATCGACGTGTACCAGACGGGCTCCGGCACGAGCTCGAACATGAACATGAACGAGGTCCTCGCGGCCCTCGCCACGTCCTCGCTCGGGAAGCCCGTGCACCCGAACGACCACGTCAACGCCTCGCAGTCGTCGAACGACGTGTTCCCCACCTCGGTGCACGTCGCCGTCACGGGCGCGCTCCTCGCCGAGCTGATCCCCGCCCTCGAGCACCTCGCGGAGGCGCTGGAGTCGAAGGCCGAGGCGTGGAAGGGGCTCGTCAAGGCGGGCCGCACGCACCTCATGGACGCGACCCCGGTCACCTTCGGCCAGGAGTTCGCCGGCTACGCCCGCCAGGTGCGCCTCGGCATCGAGCGCGTCCGCACCGCGCTCCCCCGCGTCGCGGAGGTCCCCCTCGGCGGCACGGCCACGGGCACGGGCATCAACACGCCGCTCGGGTTCCCGCAGAAGGTCATCCAGGTGCTCGCCGACGACACCGGCCTGCCCGTCACCGAGGCGCTCGACCACTTCGAGGCGCAGGGCGCGCGTGACGGCCTGGTCGACGCCTCCGGCGCGCTCCGCACGCTCGCGGTGAGCCTCACCAAGATCTGCAACGACATCCGCTGGATGGGCTCGGGCCCCAACACGGGCCTCGGCGAGCTGCACATCCCCGACCTCCAGCCCGGGTCCTCGATCATGCCCGGCAAGGTCAACCCGGTCATCCCGGAGGCCGTCCTCATGGTCTGCGCGCGCGTCATCGGCAACGACGCGACCGTCGCCTGGGCGGGCGCCTCGGGCCTGTTCGAGCTCAACGTCGCGATCCCCGTGATGGGCTCGTCGCTGCTCGAGTCGATCCGCATTCTCTCGACCTCCACGCGCCTGCTCGCCGACAAGACGGTCGACGGGCTCCGCGTCAACGAGGAGCACGCGCGCGCGCTCGCGGAGTCGTCGCCGTCCATCGTCACGCCGCTGAACCGCATCATCGGGTACGAGGCCGCGGCGAGGATCGCGAAGCACTCGGTCGCGCAGAAGATGACGGTGCGCGAGGCCGTCGTCGACCTCGGCTACGTCGAGCGCGGCGAGATCACCGAGGAGCAGCTCGACCAGGGCCTCGACGTGCTGCGGATGACGGCGCCCGGCCTCTAGGCCCGCGCGCCGCGCGCCCCGCATCGCGCACAGCACGACGGACGCCGACGGGCGCCGGTCCCCTCGGGGACCGGCGCCCGTCGTCATGCGGCGGCTGCGCGCGTCACACGGGATCGCCGTCGAGCAGACCCGTGACGAGCGCCGCGATGGCGCTCCGCTCCGAGCGCGTCAGCGTGATGTGGCCGAACAGCTCGTGGCCCTTCAGCGTCTCGATGACGCTGGCGACGCCGTCGTGCCGGCCGACCCGCAGGTTGTCCCGCTGCGCCACGTCGTGCGTGAGCACCACGCGCGAGTTCTGCCCGATGCGGCTGAGCACCGTGAGCAGCACGTTCCGCTCGAGCGACTGGGCCTCGTCGACGATCACGAACGCGTCGTGCAGCGAGCGCCCGCGGATGTGGGTGAGCGGCAGCACCTCGAGGATCCCCCGCTCCACCACCTCGTCCATGACGTTCTGCGAGACGACCGAGCCGAGGGTGTCGAACACGGCCTGCGCCCACGGGTTCATCTTCTCCGCGGCGTCGCCCGGCAGGTAGCCGAGCTCCTGGCCGCCCACCGCGTACAGCGGCCGGAACACCATGATCTTGCGGTGCTGCTGCTTCTCCAGCACGGCCTCGAGCGCGGCGCAGAGGGCGAGCGCCGACTTGCCGGTGCCCGCGCTGCCGCCGAGGGACACGATGCCCACCTCGCGGTCCAGGAGCAGGTCGATCGCGAGCCGCTGCTCGGCCGAGCGCCCCTTGAGCCCGAACACCTCCCGGTCGCCGCGCACGGACTTGACGGTGCCGCGGCGGACGACCCGGCCGAGGGCGGATCCCCGGTCGGAGTGGAGGACGACGCCCGTGTTCACGGGCAGGTCCTGCACCGCCCGCGTCTGGAGCGTGTCGCGCTCGTACAGGTCGGCCATCTGCTCGCTGGAGAGCGTGACGTCGGCCATGCCGGTCCAGCCGCTGTCGACCGCGAGCTCGGCCCGGTACTCCTCCGCCGGGAGGCCGATGGAGGCGGCCTTCACGCGCAGCGGCATGTCCTTCGAGACGACCGTGACGGCGAGGCCCTCGGTCGACAGGTTGAGGGCGACCGCGAGGATCCGCGAGTCGTTGTCGCCGAGCTGCAGCCCGTTGGGGAGCGCCGCCATGCTCGAGTGGTTGAGCTCGACCCGCAGGGTGCCGCCGGCGTCGCCCACCTCGATGGGGAAGTCGAGCCGCTCGTGCTCCTCCCGGAGCTGGTCGAGGTGGCGGAGGGCCTGGCGGGCGAAGTAGCCGATCTCGGGGTCGTTCCGCTTCGACTCGAGCTCCGTGATGACGATGACCGGGATCACCACCGCGTGCTCGGCGAAGCGGAACAGCGCCCGCGGGTCGGACAGGAGGACGGAGGTGTCGAGCACGTACGTGCGCTCGGCCTGCCGCGTCCCCCCTCCCGGGCCGGCGTGCCGTGCGGTGCTGCTCTGGCTGTCCATCGGGGCCACGGGCCACTCCATCCCCGAGCGTTCGCGCTCGGATCCTGACGGCGATCGGGCCACGGTGACGAGAAGCGATGCGGCGGCCCTCTCGATCGGGCGCCGTGCCCGATGAGTGGAACCTACGTCGGGACCCCGCCCGCTGACCAGTGCCACGCGCGTCCCGATGTGTCAGGGACATTAACTCTTGCCCGGCGTCGCGGCGTCGGCCGGCAGCGCGGGGCGGCGCGGTGCCCGGAGGCCCGGCCGGACGCGTCAGGAGCCGAAGCGGCGCTGGCGGGAGGAGTAGTCGCGGAGGGCGCGGAGGAAGTCGACCTCGCGGAGGTCGGGCCCGAGCGCCTCCATGAAGTAGAGCTCGCTGTGGGCCGACTGCCAGAGCATGAAGTCGCTGATGCGCTGCTCGCCCGAGGTGCGGATCACCAGGTCCGGATCCGGCTGCCCGCCCGTGTAGAGGTGCTCGCCGATGAGGTCGGGCGTGAGGAGGGCCGCGAGGTCCTCGAGGGTGCCGCCGGCGAGGTGGTGCGACTGGACGATGCTGCGCATGGCGTCCGCGATCTCGGTGCGCCCGCCGTAGCCGACCGCGAGGTTGATGTGGAGTCCCGCGTTCCCCTTGGAGCGCTCCTCCGACGCGTCGAGCCGGGCGAGGAGCTCGGGCGGCAGGCCCTCGTCCGAGCCGACGTGCTTGACGCGCCAGTCGCGGTGCCGGGAGAGGTCCTCGGCGAGCTCGCCGATGATGTCGATGAGCGCCGTGAGCTCGGCGCTGCCCCGGCCCGTGAGGTTGTCGGTGGAGAGCAGGTAGAGCGTCGTGACCTTGATGTCGAGGTCGTCGCACCACTCGAGGAACTCGAGGAACTTCGCCGCCCCCGCACGGTGTCCATGGGCCGCCGACTCGAGGCCGAGCTGGCGCGCCCAGCGGCGGTTGCCGTCGAGGATCATCGCGATGTGGTGCGGCAGGGCGGTGCGGTCGAGGCCGCGGCGGATGCGCTTCTGGTACGCCCGGTAGAGGAGACCGCGCCACGGTCGGATCGGCTTCTCTCGCACGTGTCCCACGCTATCCCACGTCCCGGGAGCGCGGATCGCCCGGCCGGGTGACGTCACCGGGGCTGTCCTACACTCGCAGGATGACGCCCGCCGACGCCTCCCCCGGACCGCTCGGCACCCCGGAGGACCGGCCCGCAGCGTCGCGCCGGGAGGAGGACGGGCCCGTCCCGCACCTCCCGCTCGTCGAGGACGCGCAGGACGCGGGTCCCGAGCCCCGGCCCACCTGGCGCGGATGGCTGCACGCCGGCATGACGCCGGTGGCGCTCGTGCTCGGCGTCGTGCTCATCGCCGTGGCCGACGGCACCGCCGCCCGCATCGCCTGCGCCGTGTTCGTGGCGTCGTCGCTGCTGCTGTTCGGCGTCTCGGCCGTCTACCACCGGTTCGACTGGTCGCCGCGCACGAAGGTCCTCCTGAAGCGCATGGACCACGCGAACATCTTCCTGCTCATCGCCGGCTCGTACACGCCCATCACCGTACTGGCCCTGCCCCACGGGAAGTCGGTGCTGCTGCTCTGGCTGGTGTGGTCGGGCGCCGCCCTCGGCGTGCTGTTCCGCGTGCTGTGGATCGGCGCCCCGCGCTGGCTCTACGTGCTCCTGTACCTGGTGCTCGGCTACGCGTCGCTCGTCTTCATCGTCGACTTCTTCCGCGCCGACGCCGCGATGATGACGCTCATCCTCGCGGGCGGCCTCGCCTACACGGTGGGCGCCGTCGTGTACGCGCTGAAGCGGCCGAACCCGTGGCCCGGCCGCTTCGGCTTCCACGAGATCTTCCACGCGTTCACGCTGGTGGCGTTCCTCTGCCACTGGACGGGGATCCTGCTGGTGGCGACCGACCCGCCGCTCGTCTGACGCGCGCCGCCCGTCTGACGCGCGCCGCCCGTCCGGCGGGCGCCGCTCAGGCGCGGGGCGGGTCCGCCGGGTCGTCCGGCGTGGCGGGAGCGTCCGGTGCGGCCTCCGCGGCCGGGGACGTGCGCGGTCCCCGTTCCGGCGCCGCGTCGCGGGCGAGGTCGGCCTCGAGCTTCTCGGCCTCCAGTCGCCCGCGGATCTCCTCGCGGTAGCGGGTGCGTCGGATCCGGCGCGTCATGTCCACCATGAGCAGCAGCACCACGATCGCGACGAAGAAGATCGCGATGAAGCCGATCGGACCCGGGGAGACCGTGTCCGGGTCGAACTCCGCCGTGGGGGTGGGGCTCGGCGTCGTGACGGCGGCGGCGAGCCGGAGGACGAGGTCCTGGCGCATCACGCGCGCACCGCCCGCTCCTCGTCGACGATCCCGGCGAAGAGGTCGTGCTCCTCGTCCGGCGCGTCGACGCGCGACTCCACGAGCTGGAAGTCCTCGAACGGCCACGCCCGCTGCTGCAGGTCGCGCGGCCAGCGGAAGAACGTGCTGTCGGGGGCGACCTGGCTCGCGTGCGAGAGCAGCGCGCGGTCGCGGGCCTCGAAGTGCTCGCCCACGTCCACGTGCGTCGTCGCGAGGTCGGGGCGGTCGCCCATCCAGCCGAGCATCTCGTCGACGGCCTCGAGCATCTCGGGCGCCGCGTCGTCCGCGACGAGGTGCTCGCGGACCGCGCGGAGCTTGGCGCCGTTGAAGATCCGGTCGAAGTAGAGCTTGGAGACCTGCCACGGCGCGCCCGCGTCGGGGTAGGAGCCGGCGACGCCGGACTCGCGCCACGCCTCCATGGCCACCACGTGCGCCTGGATGTGGTCGGGGTGCGGGTAGCCGCCGTTCTCGTCGTACGCCACCAGCACGTGCGGCCGGAACTCGCGCACGAGGCGGATGAGCGGCTCGGCCGAGACCTCCACCGGGATGCTCGCGAAGCTCGCGGGCGGCAGCGAGCCGTCCTCGCGCGCCATGCCGGAGTCGACGTAGCCGAGCCAGCGGTGCTGCACGCCCATGACGGCCTGCGCGCGCGCCATCTCGATGCGGCGGAGGCCCGGGAGGTCGCGCTCCGCCATCGCGCGCTCGGCCAGCCCCTCGTTGAGGATGTCGCCGGCCTCGCCGCCGGTGCAGCTGACGACCATGACCTCGGCACCCTGCTGCGTGTAGTGGGTGTACGTCGCCGCGCCCTTGCTCGACTCGTCGTCGGGGTGGGCATGCACGGCCATGAGGCGCAGGGTCACGGGGCTCCAAGGGTGGGGACGGTAGTCTGGACCTCCAGGGTACAAGGTGCGTGTGGAGGAGTTGCCGTGACGACAGGGTCCCGCTCCCCCGTCCCCGCCGGCGCCTCCACGGAGGACGACGAGACCGTCGAGCACCGAGTCCCCGCGCTCGCCACCACCGCCGCGCTCGACGAGCGGTACGGGCGCACGCGCCCCGCGCGGATCCGCCAGCGCTGGCTCTACGGCACAGCCGGCGGCCTCGTCGCCGTGGTGTTCGGCGCGTGGGTGCTGTGGGCGGGGATCGACCAGGCGTCCGGCTCCATCGACGCCACCGACCGCGCGTTCGACATCGTCGACGACCGCACCATCGACGTGACCTTCTCCGTCGTCATGCCGGCGGGCGAGGCGGCGTGGTGCGCCGTGCAGGCGCAGGACGAGCAGCGCTCCATCGTCGGCTGGAAGGTCGTCGAGCTCCCGGCCCGTGACGCGTTCGAGCGGATGGAGACGGTGCGCCTCCGCACGACCGGTCCCGCCGTCACCGGCTTGATCCACAGCTGCTGGCCCGCCTAGAGTGGGGGATTCGCCCTGACGGATCCGTCGGGGCGTCCGTGCGAGTGCAAGGAGTCCATCGTGGCGCAGGAGCAGGCAGTCACCTGGCTGACCCAGGAGGCGTTCGACCGCCTCAGCAGGGAGCTCGACACCCTCAGCGTGCAGGGCCGCGAGGAGATCGCGAAGAAGATCGAGATCGCCCGCGAGGAGGGTGACCTCAAGGAGAACGGCGGCTACCACGCCGCCAAGGAGGAGCAGGGCAAGATCGAGGCCCGCATCCGCCAGCTCACGCAGCTGCTCCGCACGGCCGAGGTCGGGGACGCCCCCGAGAGCCACGGCGTCGTGGAGCCCGGCACCGTCGTCACCGCGCTCATCGCGGGCGACGAGACGAAGTTCCTGCTCGGCAACCGCGAGATCGCGGGCGACAGCGACCTCGACGTCTACAGCGAGCAGTCGCCGCTCGGCGCCGCCATCATCGGCTGGGAGGTCGGGCGGAAGGGCGCGTACACCGCGCCGAACGGCCGCGAGATCCCCGTCGAGATCCAGGCCGTGGAGAACTACACGCCGTAGTCGCGACGCATGCGACGCATGCGACGCATGCGACGCATGCGACGCATGCGA
>NZ_JAVCVL010000052.1:0-14735 GCF_032917815.1 Clavibacter sp. MX14-G9D
CCGGCGGCTTCCAGCGTCCGGCCGGCGGCTTCGCCGGTCGTCCCGGCGGCGGCGGCCGTGGTCGCGGCCCCGGTGGCGGCACGGCGGGCGCGTTCGGCCGCGGTGGCGGCAAGAGCAAGTCGCGCAAGTCGAAGCGGACGAAGAGGGCCGAGTTCGAGCTGCGCGAGGCTCCGTCGCTGGGTGGCGTCAGCGTCCCCCGCGGCGACGGCAGCACCGTCGTCCGACTGCGCCGCGGCGCGTCCATCTCGGACTTCGCCGACAAGATCGACGCGAGCCCCGGCAACCTGGTGACCGTGCTGTTCCACCTCGGTGAGATGGCCACGGCGACCGAGTCGCTCGACGAGGCCACCTTCGAGGTGCTCGGCACGGAGCTCGGCTACAAGATCCAGGTCGTCTCCCCGGAGGACGAGGACCGCGAGCTGCTCGAGGGCTTCGACATCGACCTCGACCAGGAGCTCGAGGACGAGGACGACGACGTGCTGGAGATCCGGCCGCCCGTCGTCACCGTCATGGGCCATGTCGACCACGGCAAGACGCGCCTGCTCGACGCCATCCGCAACGCCAACGTCATCGAGGGCGAAGCGGGCGGCATCACGCAGCACATCGGCGCGTACCAGGTCTGGGCGCCGCACGAGGGCTACGAGCGCGCCATCACCTTCATCGACACCCCGGGCCACGAGGCGTTCACCGCCATGCGCGCCCGTGGTGCCCAGGTCACCGACATCGCGATCCTCGTGGTCGCGGCCGACGACGGCATCATGCCGCAGACGGTGGAGGCCCTGAACCACGCCCAGGCGGCCAACGTGCCGATCGTGGTCGCGGTCAACAAGGTCGACAAGGAGGGGGCCAACCCCGCCAAGGTGCGCCAGCAGCTCACCGAGTACGGCCTGGTCGCCGAGGAGTACGGCGGAGACGTCATGTTCGTCGACGTCTCGGCGCTCACCGGCAAGGGCGTGAACGACCTCCTCGAGGCCGTCCTGCTCACCGCCGACGCCGGGCTCGACCTGCGCAGCAACCCGAACAAGGACGCGCGCGGCGTGGCCATCGAGGCGCGCCTCGACAAGGGCCGCGGCGCCGTCGCGACCGTGCTCATCCAGTCGGGCACGCTCCGAGTGGGCGACGCCATCGTGGCGGGCACGGCCTACGGCCGGGTCCGGGCGATGATGGACGAGAACGGCGACCCGGTCCACGAGGCCTACCCGTCGCGTCCCGTCCAGGTCCAGGGCCTCTCGTCGGTCCCCGGCGCGGGCGACACCTTCCTCGTCACCGAGGAGGACCGCACCGCCCGTCAGATCGCCGAGAAGCGCGAGGCCGTCGAGCGCAACGCCCAGCTGGCCAAGGCCCGCAAGCGCATCAGCCTCGAGGACTTCACGCGTGCGCTGGAGGAGGGCAAGGTCGAGTCGCTCAACCTCATCATCAAGGGCGACGTGTCCGGTGCCGTCGAGGCGCTGGAGGAGTCGCTCATGAAGATCGAGGTGGACGACTCCGTGCAGCTGCGGATCATCCACCGCGGCGTCGGAGCGGTCACCGAGAGCGACGTCAACCTGGCGACGATCGACAACGCGATCATCATCGGGTTCAACGTCCGCCCCGACCCGAAGGCCCGCGCCCGCGCGGCGCGCGAGGGAGTCGACATCCGCTTCTACAGCGTCATCTACTCGGCGCTGGAGGAGATCGAGTCGAGCCTCACGGGCATGCTCAAGCCCGAGTTCGAGGAGGTCCAGTCCGGTGTCGCCGAGATCCGCGAGGTGTTCCGCTCCTCCAAGTTCGGCAACATCGCGGGTGTCATCGTGCGCTCGGGCACCATCACCAGGAACGCCAAGGCGCGGGTCATCCGCGACGGCGTGGTGGTGGGCGACAACCTCGCCATCGAGTCGCTGCGACGGTTCAAGGACGACGTCTCCGAGGTCCGCACGGACTTCGAGGCGGGCATCGGCCTCGGCAAGTTCAACGACATCCAGATCGGCGACGAGATCGAGACGATCGAGATGAAGGAGAAGCCGCGGGCGTAGCCTCGGCTGATCCGGGCCCCGCTCCCCACCAGGGGAGCGGGGCCCTCCCCGTCCCGCCGCAGAGGCGGGGCACGCAGGACGCCGGGCGGCACCGTCCGGCCGCACCCGTCACGGAAGGACGTCGACCATGGTCGATCACGCGAGGGCCCGGAAGATGGCCGACCGCATCAAGGAGATCGTCGCGCGCAAGCTCGACCGGGGCATCAAGGACCCGCGCCTCGGCTTCGTGACGGTGACCGACGTGCGCGTCACGGGCGACCTGCAGCACGCCAGCATCTTCTACACGGTCTACGGCACCGACGAGGAGCGCGCCGACACGGCCGCGGCCCTCAAGTCCGCCACCGGCATGCTCCGCAGCGAGGTCGGCAAGAACATCACGGCGCGCCTCACGCCGTCGCTCGAGTTCATCCTCGACGGCGTGCCCGAGAACGCGGCCGCCATCGACGCCCTCCTCGAGGAGGCGCGCCGCCGCGACGCCGACGTGCACACGCAGGCGCAGGCCGCCGTGTACGCGGGCGACGAGGACCCGTACGTCAAGCCGCGCGTGATCGCGGACGACGACGAGGACGACGACGACGACGAGGGCGGCGTCGACCGCTCGGCGCCCGGGTACGAGCCCGCGCACTGACGCGTCGGGGGCCCGCCGGCAGACGGGCCCCGCCCGCGGCCGAGACGCCGCGTCGGGGATCAGCTCGGGAGGGCGTAGGTCCCGTCCGCCTGGCGCACCGCGAGGCCGTCGGCCAGGAGCCCGGCCAGCGCGCGCTCGCGCTGCACGGGCTCCGACCAGGCCGTCGCGAGGTCGGCCGCGCTGACGGGGGAGTGGCTCGACCGCAGCTCGGCGAGCAGGAGGCCGCGCACCTGGCGGTCGGAGCCCTCGTATCGCTTCTGCGTCGGGCGCGCCGGCCCGTCGTAGGCGGGGTAGCCGGCGGCCCGCCACGCGCACAGGTCGCGCACCGGGCACGCGTCGCAGCGCGGCGAGCGTGCCGTGCACACGACGGCGCCGAGCTCCATCGTCCCGGCGTTGAAGACGCGCGCCTCGACGAGGTCCTCCGGCAGCTGCGCCGCCATCGCCGCCAGGTCGGCGGTGGTGCGGGCGGGTCCCGGATCGCCCTGCCCGTCGACGGCGCGCGCGAGCACGCGGCGGACGTTCACGTCGACCACGGGATGCCGGTGCCCGAACGCGAACACGGCGACCGCGCGCGCCGTGTACGGGCCGACGCCCGGCAGGTCCAGCAGGGCGTCGACGTCCTCCGGCACCTCCCCGCCGTGGCGCTCGACGATCGCGACCGCGCACGCGTGCAGGGCCAGCGCCCGGCGCGGGTAGCCGAGCCGACCCCAGGCGCGGACGGCCTCGCTCGCGGGCGTGGCCGCCAGGGCGGCGGGCACGGGCCACCGGACCAGCCACTCCTCGAGCCGCGGGATCACCCGCGCCACGGGCGTCTGCTGGAGCATGGACTCGCTCACGAGGATGCCCCACGAGCCGAACCCCTCGCGCCGCCAGGGGAGGTCGCGCGCGTTCTCCCGGAACCAGGCGTTCACTCCACGGGCGAGGGCGGTCTGGGGCATCCGGCCAGCGTACGAGACGATGAGCCTAGGCTCGGCGCATGCCCCTGTACCGCGCCTCCCGCGCCGAGGTCCTGTCCTCGCTCGCCGACGAGTTCCTGCACAACTACGGCCGGGGGCGCGCCTTCCTCGCGGTCGACGGCGGTCCCCTCGCGGACGCGCCGGCCTTCGCCCGCGACCTCGCCGACGTGCTCCGCGCCGACGGTCGCGGCGCCTACGTGGCGTCGGCCGCCGACCACCTCCTCGACGGATCGGCGGACGCCCCGGACGCCGACGGGATCCGCGACGCTCTCGTGCGGCCCTTCCGCCGCCCCGGCACCCCGTTCGCGCTGCGGCCGGGTGCCGATCCCGTCACGGACGCGCCGGACGACGCCGTCCTGCTCGTGGCGGGCGACGGCCTCCAGACCGAGGCGCTCCGCGGTCTCTGGAACGCCGTCGTCTACCTGCTCCTCCCCGACGAGCCGCTCGCGACCACGGGCGGCGACGCCGCATCCGCGCCGCAGGAGGCGCACGCGCGCTACATCCGGGCGGTGGACCCGCGGCGGGCCGCGACGATGATCGTCGACGTCACCGACCCCGACCTCCCGCGCCGCGTCTTCGCCGACAGCTGCTGAGGCGGCGCCCTCGCCGCGTCCGCTCAGCGCGGGATGAGGCGCGCGAGCTCCGCGGGCGACAGGTGCCGCCCACTGGTCTCCACGCCGTGCACGAGCTGCACGAGCGCGGCGTTGACGCGCGCGTCCTCGCCTGCGCCGGGCGCCAGCGCGGCGACCGCGCCGTTGAGGTGGTCGACCTCGGTGGGGCGGTCGCGGCGGATGCTCTGCAGCGTCGACCCCGGGTTCGGCACCCGGCCCATCGACCGCGCGAGCGCGACCGGCACCCGCTCCGCCAGCCCGAGCGGCAGCGACGCGAACAGCCGCAGCCGGCGGTGGGTGAGGCCGGCGAGCGGCCCGAACACGACGCCGCGGGCGAGGCCCGTCCGCACCGTCTCCTGCATGGCCCGCGTGACGATCCGGCGCATGGCGGGATCGGCGATCGCGGCCTGGACGCTGAGGCCGGTGACGGCCGGCACGGCGTTGATCCCGTTGACGACGAGCTTCGTCCACTGCGCCCCGCGGAAGTCGTCGGCGACCGAGACGGGCATGACGGGATCCAGCACCTCCCGCACGAGCGCGACCCCGGCGCCCTCCGGCCCGTCCGCCGAGCCGATCTGGATGCCGGCGGCCGACGTGACGGTGACCAGCCCCGGCTCCGAGAGCGACGCCGCGACGAGCGCGAGCCCGCCGACGACCTGGGAGCGGGGGAGGCACTCGACGCCCATGGTGATGGCCGAGAGCCCGTTCTGCACGACGAGCACGGGGATCCCGCGGAGCCAGCCGGCGTTCTCCGTCATGGCGTCGCGCGCGTCGGCGATCTTGGTGGCGACGACCGCCAGCTCGGGCGGGCGGCCCAGCCGCTCGGCCGCCGCGACGCGCGCGACGTGCTCGCCCCAGCCGCCGGAGAGCCGCAGCCCGCGGTCCTGCACGGCGCGGAGGTGCGGACCGCGCGCCGTGACGTCCACCTCGTGGCCGTCGCGTTCGAGCAGCGCCGCGATGGTCCCGCCGACGGCGCCCGCGCCCAAGACACCGATCCGCACGCGTCCTCCTGTCGACCCCTCGATCCTAGGCCGGGCGCATCGGACGGACCCGGGAGCGCGGCCGCGCACGGCATGATGGTCAGGCCATGAGTACCCCGACCCCCCGCGCCGCGCCGTCCACCGCGAGCGGCCTCCTCCTCGTCGACAAGCGCGGGGAGTGGACGAGCCACGACCTCGTCGCCCGCACCCGCCGCCTCGCGGGGACCCGCAAGGTCGGGCACGCCGGGACGCTCGACCCGATGGCGACCGGGCTCATGATCCTCGGCGTCAACAGCTCCACGCGCCTGCTGACCTACCTCGTGGGCCTCGACAAGGAGTACCTCGCCACCATCCGCCTCGGCCGCGCCACCACGACGGACGACCGGGAGGGGGAGGTCGTCTCCCGCGCGGAGCCCGGCCGGGTCCGCGACCTCGCCGTCGCCGACGTGGAGCGCGCGATCTCCGGCCTCCGCGGCGTCATCTCGCAGGTGCCGAGCGCGGTCAGCGCGATCAAGGTCGACGGCAAGCGCGCGTACGCGCGGGTCCGTGCGGGCGAGGAGGTCGAGCTCGCCGCGCGCGAGGTCACCGTCTCCGCCTTCGACGTGCTCCGGTTCGACGCCGTGGCGCCCGAGGAGGGCGAGGAGGACGGCGCCCAGCTCGACCTCGACGTCCGCATCACCTGCTCCTCCGGCACCTACGTGCGGGCGCTCGCCCGCGACCTCGGCCGCGAGCTGGGCGTCGGCGGCCACCTCACGGCCCTCCGCCGCACGCGCGTCGGCCCCTTCCACGTCGACGACGCCGTCGCCATCGACGACCTCGTCGTCGCCGACCGGCTCGTCCCGCCGGCGGACGCCGCCGGCCGCCTCTTCGAGGTGCTCCACCTCACCGAGCAGGAGGCCGTCGACCTCGGGCACGGCAAGCGGCTGACGACGCCCGACGAGGCGCCGACGGAGGACCCGCTCGCCGCGGTCGCGCCGGACGGCCGGCTCGTGGGCCTCGTCGGCTTCCGCGGTCGGACGGGCACCTCGATCGTGAACTTCCCCGCCGACGAGGCCGGTGCGCGGTGATCGGCTGGTTCACGGTCGCCCAGATCGCGGTCGCGGTCGTCGCGGGCGTGCTGTGCCTCGTGCTCGGGGCCGTCGGCCGGAAGCCGAGCGACCTGACGATGGGGCCCACCGCGCTCGTGGAGGTCCTGCTCGTCGTGCAGCTGGTCGTGGCGATCGTCGCGCCCGCGGTCGGCAACCCGCCCTCGGGGAACCTCGTCGAGTACTACGCCTACCTGCTCAGCGGCTTGCTGATCCCGCCGCTCGCGATGTTCTGGGCGCTCGTGGAGCGCACCCGCTGGAGCACGGTGATCCTCGGCGCCTCCTGCCTCGCCATCGCGATCATGGTCTACCGGATGGACGTCATCTGGAACGTGCAGGCGGCGTGACGCCCGCTTCCTCGGGTAGGGGATAATCGCAGGTGCCATGACTGACTCCCGTACCTCGCGCATGACCGGTCTCGGACGGGTCCTGGTCTTCCTCTACGGCCTGCTGGCCCTCGCCGCGACGGGTCGCTCGGTCACCCAGATCCTCACCAAGTTCGACGAGGCCCCCGTCGCGTACGCGCTGTCGGCGCTCGCCGCGGTCGTCTACATCGTCGCCACCGTGGCGCTGGTCGCCCCCGCGCGCACGCCCGAGGCCGCGCGCCGCTGGTACCGGATCGCGTTCGCCACCATCGCCTTCGAGCTCGTGGGCGTCCTGGTCGTCGGGACGCTGAGCCTCGTCGACTCCGAGCTCTTCCCGCACGACAGCGTGTGGTCGGTCTACGGGTACGGCTACGTGTTCATCCCGCTGGTGCTCCCGGTGCTCGGCCTGCTGTGGCTCCGCCGCGGCGGACGCAGCCGCGTGAGCGCGGTGGACGAGCGCCCGGTGCGCGGGGGCCGCTGACGTGCTCGTCGTCCACGACCCGGCCGACGTGCCGGACGGCTTCGGGCCGAGCGCCGTCACCATCGGCAAGTTCGACGGCGTCCACGCGGGCCACCGGGCGGTCATCCGGCGCCTCCTCGGCATCGCCGCGGACGACGCGCTGTCCTCCGCGGTCGTGACGTTCGACCGGCACCCCGCCGCGCTCCTCGCGCCCGCGGCGCGCCCGCAGAGCCTCGTGAGCAACCGGCAGAAGATCGAGCTGCTCGAGGAGCTCGGGGTCGACGCCACGCTGATGCTGCCGTTCGACGAGCGCCTCTCGCGGCTCGATCCCGCGGCCTTCGTCACCACCGTCCTGGTCGACGCGCTGCACGCCCGCGTGGTGCTCGTGGGCGAGGACTTCCGCTTCGGCGCGAAGGGCGCCGGCGACGCGGCCACGCTCACGCGACTCGGCGAGGCGCACGGCTTCCGCACGGTGGTCGTCGGCGACGTCATGCCGGACGGCAGCCGCAAGGTCTCCTCCACGTGGATCCGCGACCTCATGGACAGCGGGGACGTCACCGCCGCGGCAGAGCTGCTGGGCCGCGCGCCCGCCGTCCGCGGGCTCGTGGTGCATGGCGAGAAGCGCGGCCGCGAGCTGGGGTTCCCGACCGCGAACCTCTCGCCCGAGGCCGAGGGCCTGATCCCCGCCGACGGCGTCTACGCGGGCTGGCTGCGCGACGGCGACCGGTCGTACCCGTCGGCCATCTCGGTGGGCACCAACCCCACCTTCGCGGGCGTCCGTCCCCGCGTCGTCGAGGCGTTCGTGCTCGACGAGACGCTCGACCTCTACGACCACGAGGTCGAGGTCGTCTTCGTCTCCCGGATCCGCGGCATGGTCGCCTACGAGGGCCGCGAGCCGCTGATCGCCCAGATGACGGACGACGTGGTCCGCACCCGCGCGGTGCTCGGGATCTAGGCGGCCGCGGCCGGACCCGCGTCGCCCCCGGGGCGGGGCGTGCGGCCGAAGAGGTACATGATCAGCGTCGAGGCCGTCGCCTCGATCGCGGGGCCGTGGCCGACGCTCCAGCCGCCGTCGGTCGCGCGCAGGGTCCGGGCGCGCAGCACGCCGCGGATCCCGGCCGGCGCGATGGCGGCGCGGGCCACGGCGACGGCTCCCGTCGAGCGCGGGTCGAGCTCCAGGTCGGCCTTCAGCGCGTGCGCGATGTCGAACGCGTGCACGACCACCTCGAGGAGCTCCGGCAGCCGCTTGCGGCCCTTCCCGGCGCGCTTGTCGGCGGCGATCGCGCGGATGCGGGCCACGAGCTCCTCGGGAGCGCGGGCGGCCTCGTCGGCGCTCAGGTCGTCCATCACGCGCATGGGGTTGAGGCGGGGACGGCGGCGCATCGAGCCGATGGCCGTGCGCACCATCGCCGCGTTGCTCGCGCCCACGCGCCACACGACGTGGCCCGCGACGTCGCGGACGGTCCACCCGTCGCACATGCTCGCGGCCTCCCAGCCCTCGGCGTCGAGCGACGCGAGGAGGTCGGCGGTGCGGTCGAGCACGTCCGCGATCTGCTCGCTCCACACGCCGGTGACCGCGGGCTCGGGCTCGGACGCGCGCTGGCTGAGGGGCAGGTGCCGGGAGATCTCGCTCATGGCCGAGAGCCTATTCCGGCCGCCGTAGAATCTGGTGGTGACGACACCTCCCGCCGCTCCCCGCGCGGGTGCGCTCCTCGCCCTGGTCGGCATCGTGCTGGTGGCCCTGAACCTCCGCACCGCCGTCGCCGTCTTCTCGCCGATCGTGACGGAGATCGGGCGCGACGTGCCGCTCGACAGCGTCGCCATCGGCGTCCTCGGGGCCCTGCCTCCCGTGTGCTTCGCGCTCTTCGGGCTCCTCGCGCCCGCCATCTCCCGCCGCCTCGGCCTCGAGCTGACCGTGGTCGTCGGCCTCGGCGCGATGGTCGCGGGGCACCTCGTGCGGGCGGCGTCCGGCGACGTGGTCGTCTTCGGCATCGGCACGGTCCTCACGCTCGCGGGGATGGGGCTCGGCAACGTGCTCCTGCCGCCGCTCGTGAAGAGGTACTTCCCCGGCCGGATCGGGCCGCTCACCTCGCTCACCACCGTGATGATGTCGATCAGCACGGGCGTGCCCTCGCTCGTCGCCGCGCCCCTGGCCGACAGCGCGGGGTGGCGCGTCGCCATCGGGGCGTGGGCCGGCGTCGCGGTCGTCGCGCTCGTGCCCTGGATCGCGCTCCTCGTCGAGCACCGCCGTCACACCCGGCGCGAGCGCGAGGCCGCCGCGGGCCTCGACCAGGTGGAGGAGGCCCCCGCCGCCGTCACCGGCCGCGTGTTCCGCTCGCCCGTCGCCTGGGCGCTCGTCGGGATCCAGGCCGCCTCGTCGTTCAACGCGTACTCGATGTTCGCGTGGCTGCCGGCGCTGCTGCAGGACACCGCCGGCCAGACGCCCGTGGTCTCCGGCGCGCTGCTCGCCGTGTTCGGGTTCATGGGGCTGCCCACCGCGATCGTCATGCCGATCCTCGCGGCGCGGATGCGCAACGTCGGCATCCTGATCCAGCTCGGCGTGCTGTTCTTCGTGGTCGGCTACGTGGGCCTCCTGGTCGCCCCCGCCGCCGCGCCGCTGCTCTGGGTGGCGGCCGCGGGCACCGGGCCCCTGCTGTTCCCGCTCGTCTTCGTGCTGATCAACCTCCGCACGCGCACGCATGCGGGCGTGGTCGCGCTCAGCGGCTTCGTGCAGGGGATCGGCTACGCGATCGGGGCGATCGGCCCGCTCCTGTTCGGCGTGCTCCACGAGCTGTCCGGCGGCTGGACCGCCCCGCTCCTCATGCTCTTCGCGATGGTCGCCGTCGCCTCCGCCTCGGGCTTCTACCTCGCGCGCCCCCGCATGCTGGAGGACACCTGGGACCGTCCGAGCCGCGAGCCCGTCCGCGGCGACTGACGGCGCCCGACGGGGCGCCGACCGTGCCCGCCCGGATCAGAAGCTCGGGACCATCTCCTTGCGGTGCACGAGCGCGCCGGCGCCGATGATGGGGCCGTCCTCGGAGAGGCCGGAGGGCACCACGCGCGTCTTGGTGACGAAGCCGAACTGCTCGCGGAGCGCGATGGGCTCGCGGATCATGTCGAAGATGTCGGGCGTCACGCGGCTGAAGCCGCCGCCGATGGCGACGACGTCCAGGTCGACGAGCGAGCTGGCCGACGCGATGGCGCGGCCGATCGCGAGCCCGGCCCGCCGCACGGCCTGCACGGCGAGGTCGTCGCCCGCGCGGTAGCCGGCGGCGAGGTCCTCGCCCGTGGCCCCGGTCCAGCCGCGGGCGCGCGCCCAGGCGACGCTCCGGGGCCCGGACGCGATCGCCTCCACGCAGCCCTGCCCGCCGCAGCTGCACGGGTCGTCGAAGCCCGCGACCTCGACGTGGCCGATGTGGCCCGCGTTGCCCGTCGGCCCCGCGACGGTGCGGCCCGACAGCACGAGGCCGCCGCCGACCCCGGTCGACACGATCATGCCCATCACGTCGTCGTAGCCCCGGCCGGCGCCGACCCAGTGCTCGGCGAGCGTGATGGCGAGCCCGTCCATCTGGAGCGTGGTCGGCACGTCCGGGGTGAGCTCGGCGACGCGGTCGCGGAGCGGGAAGGAGCGCCAGGCCGGCACGTTGAGCGGCGAGACGAGGCCCTGCCGGACGTCGACGGGGCCCGCGGCCGCGAGGCCGGTGCCGACGAGCTCGGCGTCGTCGGGCAGGGCGGCGAGGGCCTGCCGGGCGACCCCGAGCACGGAGTCGAGCAGCTCGTCGGCGGAGCGGTCGGGGCCGGTGGGCCCGCGGAAACGGCTGCCCGCGAGCACGCGGCCCGCGTCGTCCACGAGAGCGGACTCCACCTTGGTGCCGCCGAAGTCGACGGCGAGCGCGAGCGTGCGAGGCATCTTCGTCCTGTCCCGGTCCCGGATCCGCCCGTGCACCGGCGTCCAGGATACGGTCGGTCGGGGCCCGCTCCCGGCGGCGCGCGGCCCGACCCCGCTCCGCCGATCGGCCGTTGGGGTGCGCCGATCGGCTGGTCCGGCCGCCGATCGGCTGACGCAGGCCGTCCACCTGTGGGGAAACCCGCGTCCATCCGGCTGCGCCGATCTATGCTCATGCCGTGCATCCCGACCACCGCCCCGGAGACAGCGCCCATGAGGCGCCCGCCCCGCGCGCCGAGCACGCGGCGTCCCCTCGCCGCGGCACGGCTCCCGCGCTCGAGTACTCGGACGCGGCCGAGGCCCGTCTCGCCTCGCGCCAGCTCGACGAGGGCATGCCCGCCTCCTCGGGGCTCGGCGACGACGACGGGGGCATCCGCACCCGCTTCCCGGCGATGCCGGGCGCGTTCCTCTCCGAGGCCCGCGCCTCCACCGTCTTCCTGCCCTACGAGTTCGTGTTCCGCCGCCTCATCGACCTGCCGCCGCTCATCGTGTGGGACGCGGTGTCCGATCCCGACATGGTGTCCGGCTGGCTCGCGGAGGCGTCCATCGAGCAGGAGGAGGGCGGCGAGTTCTGGTTCGAGTGGATGACCGGCCCGGACCGCAGCCTCGCCTCGGCATCGGGCGGCATCGTCACGCGCTTCGAGGAGGGGCAGGGCATCGACTTCACGTTCGTGGACGAGGGCGAGGTCACCGCGCGGTTCCTCCTGCGCCTCCAGGAGGTGCCCGGCGGGCCCCGCGACCGGCAGACGGAGCTGGTCGTCACCGTGACCGGCATGCTGCCCGCGGGCATCGCCAACGTGCTGAAGGCCAGCTGGCGCCTCCACCTCGACCTGCTGGACGAGCTCGTCCGCGGCCGCCCCGTGGACTGGGCGACGTGCGACGTCGAGCACGGCCCGACCTGGCGCCGGTACCTGACGGAGCTGGAGTCGGCCGAGGGCTGATCCGCCTCCGCGGCCCACGCCCGACGGCGCGTCCCGGTAGGTGCCCACCGCGCGTCCCGGGTCCTGGGAGCCGCTTGCCAGGCAGATTGCCTACCGTGAGGGAATGACTTCGCCGAGCGCCGCCGCCCGTCTCGCCCTCGTGACCGGAGCGACGGGGTACATCGGCGGGAGGCTCGTGCCGCGCCTGCTCGAGGCCGGCTTCCGCGTGCGCGTCCTGGTCCGCGATCCCCGTCGTCTCACCGACGTCCCGTGGCGCGACGACGTGGAGGTGGTGCGGGGCGACCTGTCCGACGCCGCGACCCTCGCGCCCGCCGTCGAGGACGTCGACGTCCTCTACTACCTCGTCCACGGCATGGGCGCCAAGGGCGACTTCGCCTCGTCGGAGCGCGCCTCGGCCGAGAACGTCGCGAAGGCCGCGAAGGCCGCGGGAGTCGGCCGCATCGTGTACCTCGGCGGCCTGCATCCGGACGTCGACCACCTCTCGAAGCACCTGGCGAGCCGCAAGGCCGTGGGTGACGTGCTGCTCGCGAGCGGCGTGCCCACCGTGGCGCTGCAGGCCGGCGTCGTCATCGGCTCCGGATCGACCTCGTTCGAGATGATCCGGCACCTCACCGAGGTCCTGCCGTTCATGCCCGCGCCCGGGTGGGTGCGGAACTTCATCCAGCCGATCGCGATCCGGGACGTCCTCTACTACCTGGTCGCCGCCGCGGACATGCCCGAGGGGCTCAACCGCACCTTCGACATCGGCGGGCCCGACGTGCTGCGCTACGGCCAGATGATGAACGGGTACGCAGTCGAGGCGGGACTGCCGCAGCGGCCCATCGCGTCCATCCCGATCTTCGCCCCGCGCCTCGCCGCGCACTGGGTGAACGTCGTCACGCCCATCCCGCGCACGCTGGCGGTGCCGATCATCGAGTCGCTCCAGTACGACTGCGTCATGGGCGAGCACGACATCTCGACCTACGTCCCCGACCCCGAGGGCGGCCTCACGGGCTACCGCCGCTCCGTGCGCCTCGCGCTCGGCCGCATGCGCGACGGGGTCGTGGAGACCAGCTGGAAGGACTCCGCCGTCGTGGGCGCGCCCAGCGACCTGCTGCCGAGCGACCCCGACTGGTCGGGCCACACGGTCTACCTCGACCTCAAGGAGCGGTCGACGGAGGCGGCGCCCGAGGACCTGTGGGCCGTCATCGAGTCCATCGGCGGCGAGAACGGCTGGTACTCGCTCCCGGTCGCGTGGGCCGCGCGCGGGTGGATGGACAAGCTCGTCGGCGGCGTGGGCCTCCGCCGCGGCCGCCGCAGCGCCACGACCCTGCAGACCGGGGACGCGCTCGACTTCTGGCGCGTCGAGCACATCGAGCGCGGCACGGCACTGCGGCTGCGCGCCGAGATGAAGCTGCCCGGTGAGGCCTGGCTCGAGCTGAGCGCGACGCCGCGCGCGGACGGCGGCAGCGACTACCGCCAGCGCGCGATCTTCTTCCCGTCCGGGCTCGCCGGCCGGCTGTACTGGTTCGCGATCCTGCCCTTCCACGGCGTGATCTTCACCTCGATGGCGACCCGCATCACCGCGAAGGCGCTCGCCGCCACGCGACGGCGCGCGGCCGAGCGTCCCCGCGCGGGGGCCGCCCGGTGAGCCGGCGGAACGGGGCTCCGCGCATCGGCCTCATCCTGCTGACCCTGGTGGGCATCGTCCTCGCCTCGGCGGGCCTCGCCACGGCCGTGACCATGAGCGTGTCCGCGCCCGTGCAGGCGCGCGCCGACCTCGCGGCGCTGTCGGGCGGAGCGGCGGGCACCTCCCGCACGCCGTCCTCGGCGTCGACGCCGGACGCCGGCTCCGCCGAGGCGTGGAAGCCCGTCCCCGTCGACGCCTCGGGCAGCCGCAGCATCACCGACCTCACGGACGGCGCCACCTCGCGCGTCACCATCGACGTGCTGGGCGTGCCGCTCAGCGCCGGCCAGGCGGGGGCGCTCGTCGCGACGATCCTGTCGCTGCCCGTGCTCATCGCGCTGGCGTTGCTCGTGCTCTCGCCGCGGCGCCGCAGCTGGTGGCGTCGGGTGGTGCGCCGACAGCACGGATGACGTCCGATGTCGACCCGATGACATCCCCGCGGGCGGGGACCATGATGGGCACGACGAGAGGCGGATCCATGGCACCGCGCACGCGCACGACGGTCCTGCTCGGCGACAGCCTGACCGCGGACGGCCGGTGGGACGCCATCGTCCCCGACGGGGACGCGCGGATCGTCGACCGGGGCCGCCCCGGGCAGACCACGGACGACGTGCTCGCGCTCCTGCCCGAGGTCGTGGCCGAGGACCCGTCGACCGTGGTCCTCTCCTGCGGCACGCACGACCTCGGCGCCGCGCGCCGGGGACCCGAGCAGACCGTCCGGGCGCTGGAGACGATCCTCGCCGACCTGCGGCGCGACCTGCCGACCGCGCGGCTCGTCGTCGTCTCCGTGCCGCCGCGGGGGCGCGAGCACGCGGAGCGCATCCGCATCGTCAACGTGCACCTGCGCCAGTACGCGCCGGCCGTCCGCGCCGAGCACGTGGACCTGTGGCCGGCCCTCGGCTTCGGCGACGGCGAGCTCGACCCCACCCTGAGCGACGACCGCCTGCACCTCACCGACGCGGGCGCCGCCGCGGTGCGCGCGGTGCTCGCCCCCGTGCTCGCGCCCCGGGACGGGGATGCGGACGACGCGGCGGACGACGACGCGGACGCGGCTCCCGACGGGTCCGGCGCACCCGAGGACGCCG
>NZ_JAVCVL010000053.1:0-14350 GCF_032917815.1 Clavibacter sp. MX14-G9D
CCCCCGCCCCCGCCGCGCGCCCGGGCCACCGACCGGCCCGCCGGCGCGGACGCCCCGCGCGCCCGCCGCGCCAAGCAGCAGGACGAGTCCGAGGTCGTCACCGGCCGCAACTCGGTCGTCGAGGCGCTCCGCGCGAAGATCCCCGCGACCGCGCTCTACATCGCCTCGCGCATCGAGTACGACGACCGCGTCAAGGAGGTGCTGTCGCTCGCCACCGGGCGCGGGATCCCCGTCCTCGAGGTCATGCGCCCGGAGCTCGACCGCATCGCCGGCCACGACGCCGTCCACCAGGGCCTCGCGCTCAAGGTGCCGCCGTACGAGTACGCGGACGCGCTCGAGCTGCTGGAGAAGACCATCTCCCGCGGCCAGGTGCCGCTCATGGTGGCCCTCGACGGCATCACCGACCCGCGGAACCTGGGTGCGATCATCCGCTCGGTCGCCGCGTTCGGCGGGCACGGCGTCATCGTGCCGCAGCGCCGCTCGGTCGGCCTCACCGCCTCCGCGTGGAAGACCTCCGCGGGCGCCGCGGCGCGCACGCCCGTCGCCATGGCCTCGAACCTCACGCAGACCCTCAAGGCCCTCAAGCAGCGCGGCGTCTTCGTCGTCGGCCTCGACGGCGGCGGCGACATGTCGCTCCACGAGTTCACGCTCGCCGACCGCCCGATCGTGGTGGTCGTCGGATCCGAGGGCAAGGGCCTGTCGCGCCTCGTCACCGAGACGTGCGACACGATCGTCTCGATCCCGATCGGCGCCTCCACGGAGTCCCTGAACGCGGGCATCGCGGCGAGCGTCACGCTGTACGAGATCGGCAAGCTGCGCGCGGCCTCCCGCCGGAAGTAGTCCCACCACGACGACGAGCCGGGGCCCGAGGGTCCCGGCTCGTCGTCGTGGTGCGGCTCCCGCCGGACGTCAGACCTTGGTGCGCCAGTCCTCCGCGGCCTCGGCCTCGGTGATGGGCACGTCGGACTCGTCCTCGATGACGCCGATCGACTCGGTCGGCGGGTCGATGACGGTCGCCTCGTCGCGGCGGTGGCGCAGGATGTCCTGCACGTACGCGGTCACGGCCTCGGCGAGCGGGATGTCCCGGTTGAGCTTCTGCGACATGTACCAGCGGTGCTCGAGCAGCTGGTGGAACACCTCGGCGGGCTCGAGCTTGCCGCGCAGGTCGCGGGGGATCGCCCGGACGACCGGCTCGAACACGCGCGCGAGCCACTCGTGCGCGACCATCTCCTCGTCGAGGTCCTGCTTGTCGAAGGTCGCCGTGTAGGAGTCGAGGTCGTTGAGCAGGCGCCGCGCCTGGTTCTCCTGGGCGTCGACGCCCGTGAGCCGGAGCAGCCGGCGCTGGTGGTGCCCGGCGTCCACGACCTTCGGCTGGATGCGCACCTGCGAGCCCTCGGCGGTGGTGCGGATCGCGAGCTCCTCGATGTCGAAGCCGAGGTCGTTCAGGCGGTCGACGCGCTCGTTGATGCGCCAGCGCTCGGAGGTGGGGAACTCCTCGCGGCCCGTGAGCTCCTTCCAGAGCGTGCGGTACTGGGCGACGATCCGCGTGCTGGTCTCGACGGGGTCGAGCCCCTCCTCGATGCGTCCGCCCGCCTCGAGGTCCATGAGCTCGCCGGCGATGTTCACGCGGGCGATCTCGAGGTCGTTCTCGCGCTGGCCGTTGGAGAGGCCGCCGTTGAAGAGCTTGCCGGTCTCCGCGTCCACGAGGTAGGCGGCGAAGGCGCCCGCGTCGCGGCGGAAGAGCGTGTTCGACAGCGACACGTCGCCCCAGAAGAACCCGATCATGTGCAGCCGCACCAGGAGCACGGCGAGGGCGTCGACGAGGCGCGTGGCGGTGTCGGGTCGCAGCTGCTGGGAGAAGAGCGCCCTGTAGGGGAGCGAGAACTTCAGGTGCCGGGTGACGAGGACCGACTTGAGGGCGTCGCCGTCCTCGTCGGTCCGGTTCATGATGACGGCGACCGGCTCCACGCACGGGATCTCGAGGCGCTGGAGCGTCCGCAGCATGTCGTACTCACCGCGCGCCATCTCGTCCGTCGTCTCCTTGATGGCGATGACGTAGCCCGAGAGGTTGGCGAAGCGCACGAGGTGCCGGGAGATGCCCTTGGGCAGGGTGGCGATCGCGGAGGAGGGCCACTCGTCGAGCGGCAGCTGCCAGGGGAGGTCGAGGAGCGCCGGATCGACCGTCGCCGAGGTGATGTTCAGTGATCCGGACATGGTGCGACCCTACCCGACCGGGGAAACGCAGCTGCCGCGGCCCCCGTGCTCCCGCGGGAGCGTGGGGACCGCGGCAGCGGTCGTCAGGTGTTGGGGATCAGCTCGCGGCGACCGGCGCGTTGAGGCGGAGGCCGCTCTCGGCGTCGAAGGCGTGGAGGTGGCCCGGCTGCGGGGTGATGAAGACGGTGTCGCCGGCGTTGGGGTGCAGGCGGCCGTCGACGCGCGCGACGAGGTCGGTGCGCTTGCCCTCGATGTCGGTGTGGCCGTAGAGGTAGCCGTCCGCGCCGAGCTCCTCGACGAGGTCGACCGTGACCGACAGGCCCTGGCCCTGCGACGTGGAGACGACGACGTCCTCGGGACGGACGCCGATGGTGACCGAGCCGCCGGTCGCGTTCGTGAGCACGTCGCGCTCGACGGGCACCACGGCGGAGCCGAACTGCACGCCGCCGTCGACGACGTTCGCGGTGAAGAGGTTCATCGCGGGCGAGCCGATGAAGCCGGCCACGAAGACGTTCTGCGGCTTCTCGTACAGGTCGCGGGGCGTGCCGACCTGCTGGAGGACGCCGTCCTTGAGGACCGCGATGCGGTCGCCCATGGTGAGCGCCTCGGTCTGGTCGTGGGTCACGTAGACCGTGGTGACGCCGAGGCGGCGCTGGAGCGACGCGATCTGCGTGCGGGTCTGGACGCGGAGCTTGGCGTCGAGGTTCGACAGCGGCTCGTCCATGAGGAACACCTGGGGCTGGCGCACGATGGCGCGGCCCATGGCGACGCGCTGGCGCTGGCCGCCGGAGAGGGCCTTGGGCTTGCGGCTGAGGTAGGGCTCGAGGTCGAGGAGCTTGGCCGCCTCGAGGACCCGGGTGGCGCGCTCGTCCTTGCCGACGCCCGCGATCTTGAGCGCGAAGCCCATGTTCTCGGCGACGGTCATGTGGGGGTACAGCGCGTAGTTCTGGAACACCATCGCGATGTCGCGGTCCTTCGGCGGCACGTCCGTGACGTTGCGGTCGCCGATGAAGATGTTGCCGTCGTTGACCTCCTCGAGGCCCGCGAGCATGCGGAGGGTGGTCGACTTGCCGCAGCCGGACGGGCCGACGAGGACGAGGAACTCGCCGTCGGCGACCTCGAGGTCGATGCCGTCCACCGCCGGGCGCGTGGAGCCCGGGTAGAGGCGCGTGGCCTTGTCGAAAGTTACAGATGCCATTTCGGTGTTCTCCTTCACGGGCAGGTACGTGCCCGACGATCCGTGGTGATGGATGTGATGCTCATGGCTCATCGCTGTGGGCGACGGCGGCCACCCGATGAGTATTGCACGGGGGAGGGGAGTCGGGAAGCGCGCGCTGATGCGGATCGACGGCTATTCCTCGCCTGGGGACCACCTGGCCGCGACCTGTATCGTCGGCTGCGGCGCCGTACCCGCGCCCGCCGCGTTGGCGCTTTCCCAGAATGGCCGCCTAGAGTCCTGAGGTCGTCCGGGAGCCCGCCTGCAGCCGACTCCCCCATCCCCGGAGCGAGGACCCATGACCAGCACGCCGCCCGCGCACGAACCGCACGGCGGTCATCGACGACGCCGCGAGGCGGCGCGCGAGAAGGCGCGCCTCAACCGCATGAAGCAGCGTCGCCGCGACGTGGCGGCCCGCGGGCTCGTCCGCGGCGGCATCGCCGTGGCCCTCGTCGCCGTGGTCGTCGTCGTCGGCCTCATCGTCGTGCAGGGCGCTCGGCCCGCGGGTCCGGGGCCGCAGAACATGGCCAGCGACGGGATCGTCATCGGGAAGGACCTGGCCGCGGCGTCGACGCAGGCGCTCGACCCCGAGCAGGACCCCGTGCCCACCGAGTCCGAGGCCGCCGGCGCCGCGCACATCCGCGTCTACGTCGACTACCTCTGCACCGCGTGCAAGGAGTTCCAGGACACGAACGGCGCGCAGATGGAGGGCTGGCTTCAGTCGGGGGCCGCGACCGTGGAGATCCACCCGGTCGCCATCCTCACCAGCAAGTCGCAGGCGTACTCCATGCGCGCGGCGAACGCCGCGGCATGCGTCGCCGACTCCGCGCCGGACGACTTCTGGGCCTTCAACTCGGCGCTCTTCGCGGAGCAGCCGGCCGAGCAGAGCACGGGGCTCAGCGACGAGCGCATCGTGCAGCTCGCCGCGGACGCCGGCGCCGACTCCTCGGACGTCGCCGACTGCATCTCCGACCAGCGCTTCCAGTCGTGGGTCAACGCCGCGACGGACCGCGTCCTCGACGGCGACATCCCGGACTCCAACGTCGACGAGGTCGTCGGCGCGCCGGTCATCGTCGTCGGCGAGCGCCAGTACACGGGTCAGCCGGATGACGCGAAGGCGTTCGCCGCCTTCGTCCTCCAGGCCGCGGGCCAGGACGCCACCCCCACCCCGACGACCACGCCGCAGCCCACCGCGACGCCCACCACCGCGCCGTAGCCCGGCTCGTATGATGGAGTGACGGCCCGCGAGGGCGGTCGGCCGGCCTGGCGCAATTGGTAGCGCACCGCACTTGTAATGCGGCGGTTACGGGTTCGAGTCCCGTGGCCGGCTCGGAGGGACGCGAGCACCCGCGGGCGGGGTGCCCGGAGCTCAGTCGAGGATCGTGATCATCCGCTCGCCGTCGACGGTCGAGCGCGGGCCCTTGGCGTCGGGCTCCACGTCGCCGACGTAGAGCCAGCCGAGGAGCTCCTCCCCGTCGGCGAGTCCGTGCATGCGGCGGACGGCGGCGCTGCGCGTCAGGGACCCGGTCCGCCAGAAGACGCCCCAGCCCTGCTCCTCGAGCAGCAGCGTGAGGGCGTGGGCGACGCCGGCGGCGACCGCCTCCTGCTCCCAGTCCGGCACCTTGCGGCTCGGTGTGCGGCAGGCGACGACCGCGATGAGGAGGCTCGCGCGGTGGGTCTTCTTGCCGTGCTTGCCCGATCCGGGGTCGCCGGCCGCCTCGTCCATGGCCGCACCGAGGCGCTCCCGCGCGCCGCCGCGGATCTCGATGATCCGCCACGGGCGCATGCCGCCGTGGTCCGCGAGACGGGATGCCGCCTCGACGAGCGGCACCAGCGCCACGTGCGTCGGGGCGGCGTCGCCGACGGAGGACCGGGACCGCCGCCCGCGGAGCGCCGCGAGGACGGGGCCGCCGGACGACGCGGTGCCGGGACCGGGCACGGCGGCGTCGCCGCCCGCCCGATGCCGCGGCACCTCGCTCACTCCGCCGTGCGGAACGACATGGAGACCGAGTTCATGCAGAACCGGTCGCCGGTGGGGGTCTGCGGGGCGTCGTCGAACACGTGCCCGAGGTGGGACCCGCAGCGTGCGCAGACGACCTCGACGCGCTTCATGCCGAGGCTCGTGTCGGTGTACAGCTTGACCGCGTCGCTCTCCTTGGGGGCGTAGAAGCTGGGCCATCCGCAGTGCGAGTCGAACTTCGTGTCGCTCGTGAAGAGCTCCGCTCCGCAGGCCTTGCACCCGTAGACGCCGGTGCGCTCCTCGTCCAGCAGCTCGCCGGTCCAGGGCCGCTCGGTGGCCTGCTGGCGCAGCACCGCGTACTCCTCGGGGGAGAGCTCCTGACGCCACTCGTCGTCGGTCTTCTCGATCTCGTAGGCCATGTGCGGGTCCTTTCTCGCGGGTCGATCCTATGGGCGGCGTCCCAGCGCGCCTCCGGGGTCAACCGTCCGCGGACCCCGTGGATTCCTTCATACGGGGAACGCACGGCCGGGTCGACGGCGGGCAGAGGCGGGTGGCGGATGCTGCCTGGCGGCCCGCGGACACCCCGTGGAGCTGCGCGGGACGCCCAGGGGCGCGGACCTAGTATGTGGGGGATGTCGGGGAAGGAGCACGCCGTGGACCAGCGTGAGGACCGCCCCGCGAGCGCCCCCTCGGCCGAGCGTCGCGCCGCCCCGGAGCTCGACGAGCGGGGTCGTGCGGTGCTCGACTTCGAGCGCGACTGGACGCGTCATGCCGGTGCGAAGGAGGAGGCGATCCGCCAGGCCTTCGGCCTCTCGGCCACGCGCTACTACCAGCTGCTCGGGTCCCTGCTGGAGACCCGCCAGGCGCTCGCCTACGACCCCCTGCTCGTCGGGCGCCTCCTGCGCCTCCGCGAGTCCCGCGCCGCCGCGCGCGCGGCACGCGCCCTGCCCACCGGTCTCCCGCACCGCCCGTCCGCGCGCTGACCCCGCGCCCCACCGAGGAGACACGAGACCGCCATGCCCTCCCACGCTCCCGACCGCTTCGACGAGGTCCCCGGCGACCTGAGCCGCGTCGGCGCGCACCGCGCACCGCGCCCCCGCCGCCATCGCCTGCGGGCCTTCGGCTGGGCCGCCCTCGCGACGGGCCTGCTCGTGGGCGCCGGCGTCGTGGGCCTCTTCGTCATCGACGACCGCGTCTCCTTCACCGACATCATCCCGAGCGGGGGCTCCTCCGAGGAGGCGACGCCCACCGAGGCGCCCACCGCCGCGGCCACCGCCGTCCCCGGCATGGTCGTGACCGTGCTCAACGGGACGCGGACGTCGGGCCTCTCCGCCCGCGCCGCGACGGCGCTCGAGGCGGCCGGCTGGGCCATCGGATCGCGGGTCAACGCGAGCACCAGCGACATCACGACGACGACGGTCTACTACTACGACGCCGCCGACGAGGGCGCCGCCCGGGGGCTCGTCGCCGAGCTGGGCGTGGGCGACGTCCAGCAGTCCGACCAGTTCCGGCCGCCGGAGGGCACCGCCGCCGCGCAGGCCGCCCGGCTCACCGCCGTGCTCGGCTCGGACTACGCGGCCCTCGGCTGACCCGGGCCCGGCCCCGCCCACCTCACGCCGCAGGACGCGCTGCTCGGCGGACTCCTCCGCACCCGTGGAGGAACCCGACGGGCGTCGTCGGTGCGTGGCTATCGTGCTGCCTGGTCGCACGCCCGTCGCGTACCAGGTGCTGCGCGCCGTCCGTCCCGAGGGCGTGGCGCGGGGTCGATGCAGGGCCCCGCGGCCGACCCGGGGGTGGCGGCACCGCGCCCCCGACACCGCGCAGTCGCACATGGAGAAGCACATGGCCAACGGCACCGTGAAGTGGTTCAACGGGGAGAAGGGGTTCGGGTTCATCACCGTGGACGCCGTCGAGGGCGGCCCTGCCGCGCAGGACGTCTTCGTCCACTACTCGGCGATCGAGATGTCGGGCTACAAGGTCCTGGAGGAGGGGCAGCGCGTCGCCTTCGAGATCGGGCAGGGGTCCAAGGGCCTGCAGGCCGAGAACGTCACGACCGCCTAGCGGCATCCCCGCCACGACGACGCCGCCGCCCGACCGGGCGGCGGCGTCGCGCCGTTCCCGGGGACCGCCTCCGCCTGTGGGCGGCTCGCTTGCACTCCCGTAGGGCGAGTGCCAGAATCGTCCCTGGCACTCCCTCACGGGGAGTGCTAGACGACTGCCTTTTTCCTGACGTCCGGGAGGGACGAGAGATACACATGGCTAAGATCATCGCTTTTGACGAAGAAGCCCGCCGCGGCCTCGAGCGCGGCCTGAACATCCTGGCCGACGCGGTCCGCGTGACCCTCGGCCCGCGTGGCCGCAACGTCGTCCTGGAGAAGAAGTGGGGCGCCCCCACCATCACGAACGACGGCGTCTCCATCGCCAAGGAGATCGAGCTCGACGACCCGTTCGAGAAGATCGGCGCGGAGCTCGTCAAGGAGGTCGCCAAGAAGACCGACGACGTCGCCGGCGACGGCACGACCACCGCGACCGTCCTCGCGCAGGCCCTGGTCCGCGAGGGCCTCCGCAACGTCGCCGCGGGCGCCGACCCCATCAGCCTCAAGCGCGGCATCGAGAAGGCCGTCGCGGCCGTCACGGAGGAGCTCAAGGCCGCCGCGAAGGAGATCGAGACCAAGGAGGAGATCGCCGCCACCGCGTCCATCTCCGCCGGCGACTCCACGATCGGCGCGATCATCGCCGAGGCGATCGACAAGGTCGGCAAGGAGGGCGTCGTCACCGTCGAGGAGTCCAACACCTTCGGCACCGAGCTCGAGCTCACCGAGGGCATGCGCTTCGACAAGGGCTACCTGTCGCAGTACTTCGTGACCGACCCCGAGCGCCAGGAGGCCGTGTTCGAGGACGCGTACATCCTGATCGTCAACTCGAAGATCTCGAACATCAAGGACCTGCTGCCGATCGTCGACAAGGTCATCCAGTCGGGCAAGCAGCTCCTCATCATCGCCGAGGACGTCGACGGCGAGGCCCTGGCCACGCTCGTCGTGAACAAGATCCGCGGCATCTTCAAGTCGGTCGCCGTCAAGGCCCCCGGCTTCGGCGACCGCCGCAAGGCGCAGCTGCAGGACATCGCCATCCTCTCGGGTGGCCAGGTCATCGCCGAGGAGGTCGGCCTCAAGCTCGAGAACGTCACCCTCGACCTGCTCGGCACGGCCCGCAAGGTCGTCATCACCAAGGACGAGACCACGATCGTCGACGGCGGCGGCGACGCCACCGAGATCGCGGCCCGCGTGCAGCAGATCCGCAACGAGATCTCGAACACCGACAGCGACTACGACCGCGAGAAGCTGCAGGAGCGCCTCGCGAAGCTCGCGGGCGGCGTGGCGGTCATCAAGGCCGGCGCGGCGACCGAGGTCGAGCTCAAGGAGCGCAAGCACCGCATCGAGGACGCCGTCCGCAACGCGAAGGCTGCCGTCGAGGAGGGCATCGTCGCCGGTGGTGGCGTCGCGCTCATCCAGGCCGGCAAGCTCGCGTTCGAGAAGCTCCAGCTCGAGGGCGACGAGGCGACGGGCGCGAACATCGTCCGCGTCGCGGTCGACGCTCCGCTCAAGCAGATCGCCCTCAACGCGGGCCTCGAGCCCGGCGTCGTGGCCGAGCGCGTCCGCAACCTCCCCTCGGGTCACGGCCTCAACGCCGCCACGGGCGAGTACGTCGACATGCTCGCCGCGGGCATCAACGACCCGGTGAAGGTCACGCGCTCGGCTCTGCTGAACGCCGCGTCCATCGCGGGCCTGTTCCTCACGACCGAGGCCGTCGTCGCCGACAAGCCCGAGAAGAACCCGGCCCCGGCCGGCGACCCCACGGGGGGCATGGACTTCTAGTCCGTCCGGGTGGGGCGCCAGCGCCCCGCCCACCTGCACGACCGGAATCACCAGCACGATCAGCATCATCAGCACGACGAAGCGGGCGGTCCCTCACCGGGGCCGCCCGCTTCGTCGTGCGCTGCGTCCGCGTCCCGTCACCGGCGCTGCCGGCAGGAGCGCGGGAGCGGCTAGTGCGCGAACATCCGCGCGTTGCCCTCCTCCACCTCCGCGTACTGGCGGGCGGCGGCGCTGAGCGCCTGGTTGATGCTGGCCAGCGCCTCCTCGACGCGCTGCTGCGTGCCCTTCCACTCGGCCACCACGCCCTGGAACGCGGTCGCGGCGCTGCCGGACCACGAGCCCTGCAGATCGGCGAGCTGCCCGTGCAGCGTCGCCACCTCCGCCTGGATGCGGCCGATGCTCCCCTGTACGGCCGCGGTGGCCGACAGGACGGCCTCGCTGTCCACCTGGTACCTCGTCATGGGTCTCCTCCTCCTCGTCGACGGACGGGCGGAGGCTATGCCCCGATCAGGACGCAGGCGGCGTCGGGGCCTGCGGCGTGGAGGCGGCGGGCGCCTCGGGGCTGGGGAGGAGCGGCAGGATCACGCGGAAGGTCGCACCGCCGCCCTCCGTCTCGACGACGTCCACCCGGCCGCGGTGCGCGGCGACGATGGCGGACACGATGGCGAGGCCCAGGCCGCTGCCGCCGGTCTCGCGGGTGCGCGAGGTGTCGGCGCGCCAGAACCGCTGGAAGATCTTCTCGCGGATCTGCGGAGGCACGCCGTCGCCGTGGTCGCGCACCTCGATGCGGGCCTCGCGGGCGGCCTCGTCCACGACGGTGGCGAGCTCGATCGGACTGCCGGCGGGCGTGAAGCGCACCGCGTTGCCGATGAGGTTGGTCACGACCTGGCGGATCTTGTTCTCCTCCGCGGAGACCATCGCGAAGCCCTCGGTCGGCGCGGGGCCGTCGCCGTCGCCCGCGCGGATCGGGGCCAGGGCGTCCGTCGCCGTCTCGCCGGGACGGCGGAGGCGGCGCGCCCGCAGCCGGGAGAGCGTGGCGCCGGCGAAGGCGATCGGGCCCGTGACGTCGCTTCCCGTGGCGGGGCCGGTGCCGCGGAGCGACTCCGGGGGCATCTCCTGCGTGAGCTCCAGGCCGTCGGCGTCGAGGATCGGGCCCACGGGGTTCACGAGGACGGGCGGCAGCGCCGTGACCGTGCGCGTCTGCGAGGAGGCCATCGCATCGAGGGCCGCGTCGCGGGCGATGGGGTAGAGGTCCACGGGGGCCAGCTGCAGCGGCTTGGTCTCGTCGAGCCGGGCGAGCTCGAGGAGGTCCTCCACCAGGCCGCCCATGCGGATGGCCTCCTTCTCGATGCGCTCCATGGCCTGCGTGACGTCCTCGGGCGTCTGCAGCGCCCCCATCCGGTAGAGCTCGGCGTAGCCGCGGACGGAGACGAGCGGCGTGCGGAGCTCGTGGCTGGCGTCGCCGACGAAGCGCCGCATCTGGTCGATGGTCTTGGCGCGGTCGGCGAACGCGCGGTCGATGCGGCTGAGCATCATGTTGAGGGAGCGGTTCAGACGGCCCACCTCGGTGTTCGGGGTCGCGCCGCCGAGGCGCTGGCTGAAGTCGCCGCCCGCGATGGCGGCGGCGGTGCGCTCCACCTCGCGGAGCGGGCCGAACGTGCTGGTCACCAGCATGCGCGTGACGGCCGCGCCGAGGACGACCACCGCGAGGCCGAAGCTCGCGAAGATCACGATGTAGGTCGCGACGAGGTCGTCGACCTCCTCGAGCGGGCGCGCGATGACGAGCGTGGAGTACTCGGTGGCGTCGGGGGACGCGTTCTGGGAGACCCGGACGATGCCGTGCCACGACTTCTGCCCGGAGTTGTCGGAGAAGACGACGATCTCGTTGTTGACCTGGGAGGCGCGGGCGAGGTCGAGCCCGAAGACGCGGGGGTGCTCGGCGGAGTCGCCGTTCCAGTTGTCGGCGATGACGTCGCCCTGCGCGTCGAGGAGGACCACGAACAGCGTCGGGTCGGCCGTCTTCACGTCGTCCTGGGTGAAGGTGTCGGGCGAGGTGGGCTCGGTGCCGAGCACCTTGGGCAGCTGCGTGATGGAGACCCGGAGGGACGCGTCCATCTGGTTGACCATCTGCTGCCGGAGAAGGTACATGGTGCCGGCGCCGGAGACGAGGAGACCCAGCAGCAGGAGGAGGACCGTGACGCTCGTGATCTTCGTGCGGAGGGAGACGTTGTTCCACTTCTCCGAGACGTAGTCGTGCACTGGCCGCACCTCGTGTTCCCGTCATCGTGACCGTGTCGTCACGAGGATATGCGACGCCGGATGTGCGATCGGCCGGGTGCCGTGGGGCATCCGGCCGATCAGCGGTGCGGGTCCGCTCGCGCGGCCCCGGGGTCAGGACTTGGCGGCCTTCAGCATGTAGCCGAACCCGCGCTTGGTCTGGATGACCGGCTCCGAGGAGTGCTGGTCGAGCTTCCGGCGCAGGTAGGAGATGTAGGACTCCACGATGCCCGCGTCGCCGTTGAAGTCGTACTCCCACACGTGGTCGAGGATCTGGGCCTTCGAGAGCACGCGGTTCGGGTTGAGCATGAGGTACCGCAGGAGCTTGAACTCGGTGGGGCTCAGCTCGATGGGCTCCTCGCCGACGAGGACCTCGTGCGTGTCCTGGTCCATGGTGAGCTCGCCGGCGCGGATGATCGCGTCCTCGTCGGCGTGCATCGTGCGGCGGAGGATGGCCTTGATGCGGGCGACGATCTCGTCGAGGCTGAACGGCTTGGTGACGTAGTCGTCGCCGCCGACCGTGAGGCCCGTGATCTTGTCCTCGGTGTCGTCCTTCGCCGTGAGGAAGAGGATGGGCGCCGTGTAGCCCGCCGCCCGGAGGCGCTTGGTGACGCCGAAGCCGTTCATGTCGGGCAGCATCACGTCGAGGATGATGAGGTCGGGCTCCTCCTCGAGGACGGCCGAGATGGCCTGGGCGCCGTTGCCGACGGCGCGGACCGCGAAGCCGGCGAACCGGAGGCTCGTGGTCAGCAGGTCGCGGATGTTGGGCTCGTCATCGACGATAAGGATCTTCGGGCCATCGCTCATGGGAAGAAGTATCTGCGCGCTCGCTGGGAGCGGGCTGGATGGTGGTCGCGTGAGGTCCGTGATCCCATGCCGCCGCGCACCGGCGGTCAGCCGGCCGCGGCCCCCGAGACGCCCGCGATGCCGGCCGCGTCGAGGATCGTGTAGGCGTACCCCTGCTCCGCCAGGAACCGCTGCCGGTTCTGCGCGAAGTCCTGGTCGACCGTGTCGCGGGAGACGAGCGTGTAGAAGCTCGCGGACCGCCCCGAGGCCTCGGGGCGAAGGAGCCGTCCGAGGCGCTGCGCCTCCTCCTGCCGCGAGCCGAACGACCCCGACACCTGGATCGCGACGGTCGCGTCCGGCAGGTCGACGGAGAAGTTCGCGACCTTGCTGACGACGAGGACCCGGTCCGTGCCGTCGCGGAACGCCTGGTAGAGCCGCTCCCGCTCGGCGACGGGCGTCGCTCCCGTGAGCTTGGGGGCGCCGAGCGCCTCCGCCAGCTCGTCGATCTGCTCGAGGTACTGGCCGATCACGAGGATGCTCTCCCCCCGGTGCCGCTCGACGAGCGCGCGCGTCACGTCGAGCTTCGCGGGGGCGGTCGCGGCCAGGCGGTAGCGCTCGTCGTCGGCCGCGGCCGCGTACACGAGCCGCTGGTCGTCGGGCAGGTCGATGCGCACCTCGAAGCACTCGGCGGGGGAGATGAAGCCCTGAGCCTCGATCTCCTTCCAGGGGGCGTCGAACCGCTTCGGTCCGATGAGGCTGAACACGTCGCCCTCGCGGCCGTCCTCCCGCACGAGCGTCGCGGTGAGGCCGAGGCGGCGCCTGGCCTGGAGGTCGGCGGTGAGCTTGAACACGGGGGCGGGCAGCAGGTGCACCTCGTCGTAGACCACGAGGCCCCAGTCGAGCGCGTCGAGCAGCGCGAGGTGGGCGTACTCGCCCTTCCGCTTCGCGGTGAGGATCTGGTAGGTCGCGATCGTGACGGGCTTCACCTCGCGGGACTGCCCCGAGTACTCGCCGATCTCGTCCTCGGTGAGCGTGGTGCGCTTCAGCAGCTCCGAGCGCCACTGCCGGGCCGACACCGTGTTGGTGACGAGGATCAGCGTCGTGGTCTTCGCCTTCGCCATGGCCGCGGCGCCGACGAGCGTCTTGCCGGCGCCGCACGGGAGCACGACGACGCCGGATCCGCCGTCGAGGAAGTGGTCGACCGCGTCCGTCTGGTAGCCGCGCAACGTCCAGCCGTCCTCGACGAGCGACATGTCATGGGGCGTGCCCGGCGTGTAGCCGGCCAGGTCCTCGGCCGGCCAGCCGATCTTCACGAGCTCCTGCTTGAGCTGCCCGCGGGCCCAGGCCTGCACGCGGTACGTGGACGCGTCGATGCGCTCGGTGAGCAAGGGGGCGATGCGGCGGGCGCTCGCGATCTCCGACAGCACCGCCGACTCGGTGCTGGAGATCTGGAGCTCCCCCTCGGCGTCGCGGCCGATGACGAGCCGGCCGTAGCGGCCCACCGTGTCGGTGACGTCCACCGAGACCGACTGGGGGACGGGAAAGCGGGAGTAGCGCTCGAGGGTGGCGAGCATGTCCTCGGCCGTGTGCCCGGCGGCGCGCGCGTTCCAGAGGCCGAGCCGGGTGATCCGGTACGTGTGGATGTGCTCCGGCGCCCGCTCCAGCTCGGCGAACACGGCCAGGTCGTGACGCGCGTCCTCGGCGTCCGCATGGGCGACCTCCAGGAGGACGGTGCGGTCGCTCTGGACGATCAGGGGGCCGTCGGACACGCCCGCCAGCTTAGGCGCGCTCACGGGGCCGTCGGCCCGGGCGCGAGCGAGACGATGCTCGAGAGGGGGAGGGTGCGCTCGACGTCGGCGACGCGGTCGCGCGCGCGGAGGCGACCGCCGGCCACGCTGGCGGGCTCGAGCACGTGGTCGACCTCGCGGCCGTCCGGCATGCGGACCCGGACCCGGAGGACGGCCTTGGCGCGGATCGCGACCTCGAGCTGGCGGGCCGTCCACGCGGCGCCGTCCCCGGGCC
>NZ_JAVCVL010000054.1:0-13750 GCF_032917815.1 Clavibacter sp. MX14-G9D
CCACCGGCGGCGCGTCCCCCGACGAGGCGGCGCCGGCGACCCGTCCCGTCCCGGCGTCCTCGCAGGGCGCAGCCCCCTCCGCCCCGCCGGCCGCCAGCGCCGTCGCCAGCGCCGCTCCGGCGGCGAGGGCGACCCCCGCCGCCGCCCCGCAGCGCTACGGCGAGTCCGTCGTCCGCGAGATCCTGCAGGCGAGCTTCATCGAGGAGAAGCCCGTCGAGCGGAAGGCCCGCCCCACCATCCGCCCCACAGGTCAGGACTAGCGCCGCATGTACGAGGGAATCGTCCAGGAGCTCATCGACGAGCTCGGCCGCCTGCCGGGCATCGGCCCGAAGTCGGCGCAGCGCATCGCGTTCCACATCCTGCAGACGGAGACGTTCGACGTCTCGCGTCTCGCCGAGGTGCTCACCGTCGTCCGCGACAAGGTGCGCTTCTGCGCCATCTGCGGCAACGTCAGCGAGGAGGAGACCTGCGGCATCTGCCGGGATCCCCGTCGCAGCCCCGCCACCATCTGCGTGGTCGAGGAGGCGAAGGACGTCGTCGCCATCGAGCGCACGCGCGAGTTCCGCGGGCTCTACCATGTCCTCGGCGGGGCCATCAGCCCCATCGACGGCATCGGACCGGACGACCTCCGCATCCGCCAGCTCATGCAGCGCCTCGCCGACGCCACGGTCACCGAGGTCATCATCGCCACGGACCCGAACCTGGAGGGCGAGGCCACCGCGACCTACCTCTCGCGTCTGCTCTCCACCTTCGACATCCGCGTCACGCGCCTCGCCTCCGGCCTCCCCGTCGGCGGCGACCTCGAGTACGCCGACGAGGTCACCCTCGGCCGCGCCTTCGAGGGCCGGCGCCTCGTGGGGGAGTGACCCGGCACCACCGCCGTCGCCTCCGCATCGCCCCGCACCGTCACACGCCGGATCCCCGGGCGCCCCCGCCCTAGAATCGTCATCCGGGCCGCCCACGCCCACCCGAACCCCAGGAGTCGCCCGTGAGCCTCATCGTGCAGAAGTTCGGCGGATCGTCGGTGGCCGATGCCGAGAGCATCAAGCGGGTCGCCAAGCGCATCGTGGCGACGCGCAAGGCCGGGAACGACGTGGTCGTCGCCGTGTCCGCCATGGGCGACTCGACCGACGAGCTGCTCGACCTGGCGCACGAGGTCACGCCCATCCCCGCGCCGCGGGAGCTCGACATGCTCCTCACCGCGGGGGAGCGCATCTCCATGGCGCTGCTGGCCATGGCCATCAAGAGCATGGGCTACGACGCCCGCTCCTTCACCGGCAGCCAGGCCGGCATGATCACCGACGCGCAGCACGGCGCCGCCCGCATCGTCGACGTCACGCCGGGCCGCGTCCGCGACGCGCTCGGCGAGGGCGCCATCGCCATCGTCGCCGGCTTCCAGGGCTTCAACCGCGGCACGGGCGACATCACCACGCTCGGCCGCGGCGGATCCGACACCACGGCCGTCGCCCTCGCCGCCGCCCTCGGCGCCGACGTGTGCGAGATCTACACCGACGTCGACGGCATCTTCACCGCCGATCCGCGCGTCGTCCCGCTGGCCCGCAAGATCGACCGCATCACGAGCGAGGAGATGCTGGAGCTCGCGGCGTCCGGCGCCAAGGTGCTCTACATCCGCGCCGTCGAGTACGCCCGCCGGCACGGCGTCCTGCTGCACGTCCGCTCCTCGTTCACGCACAACGAGGGCACCATCGTCTACAACCCCACGGATGGAGAGAATGTGGAAGAGCCCGTCATCGTCGGCGTCGCCGCCGACCTCAGCGAGGCCAAGGTCACGATCGTCGGGGTCCCCGACGTCCCGGGCAAGGCCGCGCAGATCTTCACCATCGTCGCCAAGACCGGCGCGAACATCGACATGATCGTGCAGAACGTGTCCGCGGCGGCCACGAGCCTCACCGACATCTCCTTCACGCTGCCGAAGTCGGACGCCCAGCGCGTGCTCACGGTGCTCGCCGCGGAGCAGGACGCCGTCGGCTTCACGGGCCTGCAGCACGACGACCAGATCGGCAAGCTGGCGCTCGTCGGCGCCGGCATGCGTACCAACGCGGGCGTCTCGGCGCAGCTGTTCACCGCGCTGTCCGACGCGGGCATCAACATCGAGATGATCTCCACGAGCGAGATCCGCATCTCGGTGGTCACGCGCGCCGACACCATCGACGAGGCCGTGCGCGTCGTCCACCACGCCTTCGGCCTCGACGCGGACGACGTGGCCGTCGTCCACGCCGGCACCGGCCGCTGACCCGCACGATCCCGCACCGCAGGAGGAGACACCCGTGACCGACACCGCACCCGCCGGATCCACCGCCCCCGCCCCCGAGACCGCCGGCCTCCGCGTCGGCGTCGTGGGCGCCACCGGGCAGGTCGGCGCGGTCATGCGCCGCCTGCTCGAGGAGCGCTCCTTCCCCCTCCAGGAGATCCGCTTCTTCGCGTCGGCCCGCTCGGCCGGCACGACGCTCCCGTTCGCCGGCCGCGACGTGGTCGTGGAGGACGCCGCGACGGCCGATCCCACGGGCCTCGACATCGCCCTCTTCTCCGCGGGCGCCACCACGTCCCGCGCGCAGGCGCCGCGCTTCGCCGAGGCGGGTGTCCTCGTCATCGACAACTCGAGCGCCTGGCGCATGGATCCCGACGTCCCGCTCGTCGTGTCCGAGGTCAACCCGGAGGCCATCGACGACGCGCGCCGCGGCATCATCGCGAACCCGAACTGCACCACCATGGCCGCGATGCCGGTCCTCAAGGTCCTGCACGAGGAGGCCGGCCTCACGCGCCTCGTGGTCAGCACCTACCAGGCGGTCTCCGGATCCGGCCTGGTCGGTGCCGAGGAGCTGGCCGGCCAGGCCGAGGCCGCCGTCGCCGCGGGCCCGGAGGCGCTCCGCCGCCTCGTCCACGACGGACGCGCCGTCGAGCTGCCCGCCCCCGCCGTCTACCAGCGCCCCATCGCGTTCGACGTCATCCCGCTCGCCGGCAGCATCGTCGACGACGGCCTCTTCGAGACCGACGAGGAGAAGAAGCTCCGCAACGAGAGCCGCAAGATCCTCGGCCTCCCGGAGCTCCTCGTGAGCGGCACCTGCGTCCGCGTGCCCGTGTTCACCGGCCACTCGCTGTCCGTGAACGCCGAGTTCGCCGCGCCGCTGAGCGTCGCCCGCGCGACCGAGCTGCTGTCCACGGCGCCGGGGGTGGAGCTCTCCGACATCCCCACACCGCTCCAGGCGGCCGGGACGGACCCGAGCTACGTGGGCCGCATCCGCGCCGACGAGGGCGCGCCGGAGGGGCGCGGCCTCGCCCTCTTCATCAGCAACGACAACCTGCGCAAGGGCGCGGCGCTCAACGCCGTCCAGATCGCCGAGGTCGTCGCCGCACGTCGCTGACCCCTCCCGAGCCGCCCTCGTCAGCGCCCCCTTACCCGCGGCTCCGGTCCCGAGGGCGGCCGGAGGCACGGGCGTACACTGATCCGGTGAGTGAATCAGCGGAACCGGTAGACGTCGTCCTCGTCGGCGGCGGGATCATGAGCGCGACGCTCGGCACCCTCATCAAGCAGCTCGAACCCGACTGGACCATCCAGATCTTCGAGCGGCTCGGCGAGGTCGCCATGGAGAGCAGCAACCCGTGGAACAACGCGGGCACCGGTCACGCGGCCCTCTGCGAGCTGAACTACACGCCGGAGAAGGACGGGAGGATCGAGATCGGGTCGGCGACCCGCATCAACGAGCAGTTCCAGCTCTCCCGCCAGTTCTGGGCGCACCTCGTCACCGCGGGTGCGGTGCCGGAGCCCAAGGAGTTCATCAACCCCACCCCGCACATGACCTTCGTGCGCGGCGAGGAGAACGCCCGCTACCTGCGCCGCCGCTTCGACGCGCTGCGCGCCCACCCGCTGTTCTCCGACATGGAGTACTCGGAGGACCCGGCGGTCATCCACTCCTGGGCCCCGCTCCTGGTCCTGCAGCGGGACAAGTCGGAGGTCATCGCGGCCACGCGCTTCGAGGGCGGCACCGACGTCGACTTCGGTGCCCTCACGAACAAGCTCGTCGACTACCTGACGGAGCACGGCGCCGCCCTGCACCTCAACCACGACGTCCGCCGCATCTCCCGGAACGGCGACGGCACCTGGCGCCTCGACGTGCGCAAGGAGGTGGGCCGCTCGACCGTCCGCGTGGACGCCAAGTTCGTCTTCATCGGCGCCGGCGGGGGTGCGCTGCACCTGCTCCAGAAGGCCGGCATCCCCGAGATCAGGGGCTTCGGCGGCTTCCCCATCAGCGGCGAGTTCCTCCGCACCGACGACCCGACCATCGTCGCCCAGCACCAGGCGAAGGTGTACGGCAAGGCGGCCGTCGGCTCTCCGCCCATGTCCGTCCCGCACCTCGACACGCGCGTGGTCGACGGGCAGGCGTCGCTGCTGTTCGGCCCCTACGCCGGGTTCAGCCCGCGCTTCCTCAAGAAGGGCTCGCTCCTCGACCTCTTCACCTCCATCCGCCCGCACAACGTCGTCCCGATGCTCGCGGTCGCGAAGGACAACCTGAGCCTCATCAAGTACCTCGTCAGCCAGCTCCTCGCCTCCAAGGAGACGAAGTTCGACGCGCTCCGCGAGTTCATGCCCACCGCCGACCCGAAGGACTGGTACCCCATCACGGCGGGCCAGCGCGTGCAGGTCATGAAGAAGGACGCGCAGAAGGGCGGGGTGCTGCAGTTCGGCACCGAGGTCGTCGCCGCGGCCGACGGCAGCATCGCCGGCCTCCTCGGCGCATCGCCCGGAGCCTCGACGGCCGTGCCGATCATGCTCGACGTCCTCGAGCGCTGCTTCCCCGACCGCATGGACGGCTGGCGGAAGCCCCTGAGGCGCATGATCCCGAACTACGGCACGCTCGTCGCGTCCGACCCGAGGAAGACCCCGCGGATCGTCGCCGAGACTTCCGAGGTCCTCGAGCTGCAGCCCTGATCCCGTGGGGCCGCCTTGCGCGGCCCCGCGGCGTCCCCTCCGGGTGCGGCTCGTTCGAAAGTGTGTTCGAATGGACGCATGAGATGGAGCTCCCAGAAGCTGTCGGACGCCAGCGCCGACGCGCTGCCCGGCCTCGCGCGCCTCAGCAACCTGGTGCAGAGCGTGCGCACGCCCGAGTTCCAGGGCGTGACCTTCCACGAGGTGCTGGCGAAGTCCGCCCTCAACCGCGTACCGGGGGAGTCGAAGGTCATGCCGTACGGCTGGACCATCAACCCCTACCGTGGGTGCACGCACGCGTGCGTCTACTGCTTCGCCCGCCCCACGCACGAGTACCTCGACCTCGACGGGGGACGCGACTTCGACGACCAGATCGTCGTGAAGGTCAACGTGGCCGAGGTGCTCGCCCGTGAGCTCGCGAAGCCGACGTGGACGCACGACAGCGTCGCCCTGGGCACCAACACGGACCCCTACCAGCGCGCGGAGGGCCGCTACGCGCTCATGCCGGGCATCATCGCGGCGCTCGCGTCGTCGGGCACTCCGCTCTCCATCCTCACCAAGGGGACGCTGCTGCGCCGTGACCTCCCGCTGCTCCAGGAGGCGTCGCGGAGCGTCCCGGTCGATCTGGCGATGAGCATCGCGGTGCTCGACGACGACCTGCAGCAGTCCGTCGAGCCGGGCACCCCCACGACCGCCGCCCGGCTCGCCACGGTGACGGCGATCCGGGAGGCGGGCCTGGACTGCACCGTGTTCATGATGCCGATCCTGCCCATGCTCACCGACTCCGTGGAGCACCTCGACCACGCGCTCACCCGCATCCGCGAGGCGGGCGGCACGCGCGTGCTGTACTCCGCCCTCTACCTGAAGCCGGGCGTGAAGGAGTGGTACCTCGAGTGGCTGGAGCGGGAGCGGCCGGACCTCGTCGGCCGGTACCTCGACCTGTACGCGCGCGGCGCCTACGCACCGCAGGCGTACCGCACGTGGTTGACGGCGCGCATGGGCCCGCTGGCCCGGCGTCACGGGCTGGGCGGCGGTCGCGTCGATCCCCGCACGGGCGGCGTCCTGTCCCGGGCCGACCTGCCGGGTCTCGAGGGCGCGCGCGCCGCGACCTCGTCCCGACCGCGCCCGGGATGGAGCCAGGAGGGGGCGGACTCCCGCGCCACGTCCGGGCGGGGACGCGGCAGCTGGACGCAGGCACCCGCGCCGGGACCGCTCGTCGCCGCCGCGCTGCCGGCCGCCGCCGGGACGCAGGCGACCCTGTTCTGATCCCGCGCGGCAGGTGTCCGTCCACGCACGGTGGCCCCGGCGGGGCGGAGGGCCTGGCTAAGGTTCTGGCATGACGACCCTGCGCGAGCCCGGTGCGGGGACGCGCGACGCCATCGGCCGGGCGGCGCCCGTGCCCGTCCGCATCGGCGTGCTCATGGGCCACGAGTCGGCCCTCGACGAGGTGTGCGCCATCTTCCGCCGCCGCGCCCCGGAGGTCGACGTGGTCGTGAGCACGACCGCCTGGCTCCAGCTGGTCAGGTCGCCCCGGTTCCCCACGGACGTCGTCGTCGTGGACTACGACCTGGCGGACGCCGTCAGCCTCGAGGGCCGGGTGCGCTCCTGCCGGGCGGCCGGAGCGGCGGTCGTCGTGCTCTCGCGGTCGGGTTCCGACGAGGTCCGACGCCGGGTGCTCGACGCGGGTGCCGCGGCCCTGCTCACCGGTCCGGTCCCCGCGGGCGACATCGTCGCGGCCGTGCGCGCCGTCGCCGCGGGTGCGCGGGCCGGCCGGATGCGCCGCGAGGACGAGGAGTCCGCCCTCGCGGCCCGTGCCTTCGCGAGCCCGCGCCTCAGCCAGGGGGAGGAGCAGGCGCTGCGCCTCTACGTCACGGGCTGCTCCACCCAGGACGTCGCCACCGCGATGAACGTGCAGTACGAGACGGCCAAGACCTACCTGCGGCGCGTGCGCGCGAAGTACCGCCTGGTCGGACGGATCGCCGGACGGCGGGCGGACCTGATAGAACGCGCCACCGAGGACGGCTACCTTCGGTAGATGGCCAAGCTCTACTTCCGTTTCGGTGCGATGAACAGCGGCAAGAGCACGTCGATGCTCCAGGCCGCCTACAACTACGAGGAGCGCGGGCAGCACGTGCTGCTCACGAAGCCCGTGATCGACACCAAGGGCGACCGCGACATCGTGTCGCGCCTCGGCGTCCGCCGACCGGTGGACTTCCTGCTCGAGCCCGACGCGGACGTCTGGCAGGAGTTCGGGATCCACCGCGAGCGCGTGCTGCAGGAGAAGGGCGGGCCGACCGCGTGCCTCCTCGTCGATGAGGCGCAGTTCCTCCGGGAGTCCCAGGTCGACGACCTCCTGCGCATCGCGATCCTCCAGGACGTGCCGGTGATCGCGTACGGCATCCGCACCGACTTCCAGACGGTGGCGTTCCCGGGGAGCCGGCGCCTGCTGGAGATCGCGCACAGCCTCGAGGAGATGAAGACCATCTGCCGCTGCGGACGCAAGGCCGTCTTCAACGCCCGGCAGGTGGGGGAGCGCTTCATCTTCGACGGCGACCAGGTCGCCATCGACGGCGAGGACGTGACGTACATGTCGCTCTGCGGCGCCTGCTATCTCGCCGAGAGCGGGGGAGTGCTCACGAGCGGACGGCCCGTCGAGTCGAGCGCGTCGGTCTTCAGCTACCCCGCGGGGCCGGACGCGGACTTCTCCTGAGACGGGCCCCGTGCGGTCCCTCCGCCCGTCAGTCGCGGAGCGAGCGGAGCCCGGCGGCGGTGAGCGCCCCGGTGATCACCAGGGTCGCGAGGGGCAGGAGGGCAGCGCAGACGTCGGGCATGGGGGTCCGGATCTTCTCTTCGGGTGAGCGTTCGGCAGAGGGGAGGTGGGTGGCCTGATCCCTCACGCCACGTTAGCGGGCCTCACGCCGCCCCGCCGCCCCAGATGCTGGGGCGCCTCGGCCCCGTGGTCCCGTGAGCGTCGCCGCGTCCGACGGCGGGTCGCGCCTGTGGGAGCATGGCAGCGGACGCCGTTGGGGGGCGTTCCATCGACGAGGGGGAATCGCCTGTGGAACTGCGTGAATACATCCGGATCCTGCGACGCTCGTGGATCCTGATCCTCCTCGTCCTCCTCCTGGGCGTCGGGGCGGCGGCGGGGTACTCGCTCGTCCAGACGCCGGAGTACCGGGCCACGTCCAAGGTCTTCGTCTCGACGCAGTCCGCGGGGACGGTGCAGGACCTCAGCCAGGGCAGCACGTTCACGCAGGGGGCGGTGAAGAGCTACGCCGACGTGGTCTCCACCCCGGTCGTGCTCGAGCCGGTCATCGCCCAGCTGGGCCTCAGCGCCACGGCGGAGACGCTCGAGCCGAAGATCACGGCCACGGCGGCGCTCGACACGGTCATCATCGAGATCGCCGTGGAGGACGAGCAGGCCGACTCCGCCGCCACCATCGCCAACGCGGTGGCCGCGAGCTTCACCGACGTCGTCGCGGAGCTCACGCCCCTCGACGCGAACGGGCAGCCGCAGGTGAAGATCACGACGCTGCAGGAGGCCCGCATCCCGGCCGCGCCCGTATCGCCCAAGGTGCCGCTCAACCTGGCCCTCGGCGCGCTCATCGGCCTCGCCCTCGGCGTCGCGGTGTCCGTGCTCCGCTCCACGCTCGACACGCGCATCCGCGGGGAGCGCGACCTCCGGCTCGTCACGCACGCGCCCATCCTCGGCGGCATCGCGTTCGACCCGAAGGCGAAGGAGCGCCCGCTCATCGTCCAGTCCGACCCGCGCAGCCCGCGCGCGGAGTCGTTCCGCAGCCTCCGCACGAACCTCCAGTTCCTCGACTTCGGCGGCCGTGCCCGCAGCTTCGTCATCACCAGCGCCGTCGAGTCCGAGGGCAAGTCCACCACCAGCGCCAACCTCGCGATCGCGCTGAGCGACGCGGGCGCCCGCGTCGCCATCATCGACGCCGACCTCCGCCGCCCGAAGCTCGCCTCCTACCTCGGCCTCGAGGGCGCCGTCGGCCTCACCGACGTGCTCATCGGCCGCGCGCAGCTGAAGGACGTGCTCCAGCCGTGGGGCAACCGCAACATGTTCGTGCTGCCGGCCGGCCAGATCCCGCCCAACCCGAGCGAGCTGCTCGGATCGCGGACCATGGTCATGCTGCTGAAGGAGCTGGAGGCCGAGTTCGACACCGTGCTCATCGACGCGCCCCCACTCCTTCCCGTCACGGACAGCGCGGTCCTGTCCAAAAGCGCGGGCGGGGCGATCCTCGTGGTCTCCGCCGGCCGGGCGCACCGCGGGCAGGTCCACGCCGCCATCGAGTCGCTGCACAGCGTCGGCGCCGAGGTCCTGGGCGTCGTCCTCACCATGCTCCCGACCAAGGGCCCGGACGCCTACGGGTACGGGCAGTACGGCTACTCGTACGTCCGCCCCGAGGGCGCCGACGGACCCACCCCCGCCACGGCCTGACCCCGGCCGCCGCCGGTCGGCACGGTCCCGCCGGTCCCGTGTCGTCGCTGGCCGCCGCGCGGGGCCCTGTACCATCCGGATGACACCACCGCTCCATCCTGCATCTCCCCGCTGCTCGGACCACGGGCCCGTCCTCCCACCGGAGCGGGCCCCGGAACGTCGTGGGAACGCGTCCCGGACACCCCGCCGCCCGACCGGGCGGCGTGCCGGCCGCGGGATGCCCGCCACACCGGGAGACACCATGTCGGCTCACGCCGAGGCGCGCACGCGCCGCATCGGAGGACGCCCCTCCGCCCTCCGCACGCACCGAGCCGCGGGAGCCCGTCGTGGCTAGGACCGCGCCGGACGGCCGGAAGCCCATGGCCGTCACGGGCCGCGCCCAGCGCAAGCGCCCGTCGCTCGCCCGGCTCATCCCCGGGGTCGGCGTCACGGCCGTAGTGGCCTTCCTGGTGATCGACCTGATCCTCGTCTCCGCGGCGGTCACGCGCACCGACGCCGACCGATCCGACGGCGCGGCACCGGCCCCCGCGAGCACCGCGACCGCGGAGGCCTCGCCCACCCCCGAGCCGAGCGCGAGCCCGAGCGCCGGCACCACCGCCGTCGCCGCGCCGACCGTGTTCCTCGCGGCCGGTGACGCGGAGGTCGCCTGGCGCACCACCGCCGGCTCCTGCACGGGCGAGGCGGCCCGCATCGAGACCACCATCGACGAGGGCCGGACGTGGGACGCCCGCACCACCGACTCGTTCGACGCCCGCCGCGTGCTGGCGCTCACCGTCGAGAGCCCGGACGTGGGCAGCATCGTCGCGGACGTCACGGCCGCGTGCTCGCGCACCGCGCTGCAGAGCTTCACGGGCGGGGAGTTCTGGCGCGACTCACCTGCCCTCGCCTCGACCACGGCGTACGTCGATCCGGAGGAGCCGGGCACGATCCAGCTCGTCCAGGGCGCGCAGGACGCGCCGTGCGACGACGCGGTGCAGGTGGTCGACAGCGGCCAGGCGGCGGCGGTGCTCTGCGCCTCCGGCGATCTGCACGTCCGCTCCGGCAGCGGGGACTTCCGCCAGGTGGACGCCCCCGGTGCCCTGGCCCTCGCGCTCGGCCCGGACGGGATCCTGACGGCGGGCACGGCGGAGTCGTGCACCGGCACGAGCATCGGCCGGATCGTCCCCGCCTCGGGTGACATCAGCACCGTCGGCTGCGCTTCCGCCGTCCCCACGAGCGGCCAGGTCGCCGTGTCCGCCGCGGGTCGCGCCGTCTGGCTCCTCACGGGCGACGCCGTCAGCATCTCCACCGACGGAGGGGCCAGCTGGTGACCTCCTCCACGATCCGCTCCCGTCGAATGCGACGCGCTCGACGGCCGTGGACGCGACGGAGGGTCGTCGGGACCGCCGCCGCGGTGGTCGCCCTGATCGTCGTGCTGTGGATCGCCTGGGTCGCCGCCCGCGCGCTCCTCGCCCGGGCGGAGCTCGAGCAGGCCGTGCCGCTCGCCTCGTCCGTCCAGCGCGACCTCCTGGGGGGCGACTCCCCGGGGGCCGCCGCCGGGGTCGCGCAGCTCCGCGAGCACTCCTCGCGAGCCGTGTCCCTGACGGGCGATCCCGTGTGGGCGGCCACGGAGGCCCTCCCCCTCGTCGGCCCGAACCTCACGGCCTTCCGCGAGATCGCGGGCGTGGTCGACCGCGTGGGCTCCGACGCCCTCCAGCCCGTCGTGGGGATCGCCGGGACGCTCGACGTCAGCAGCCTGACGCCGAAGGACGGGCGGATCGACCTCGACCCGATCATCGCGGCACAGGAGCCCGTCCGCCAGGCGGACGACGCCCTCGACGCCGCCCTCGACGACGTCACGGCCATCGACACGGGCGCGACCCTCAGCCCGGTCACGGACGCCGTCACCCGGCTCCGCGAGACCGTCGGCTCCGCGGCGGACACCCTCGCGATCGTGCGCCACGTCGCCGACCTCGCGCCGGCCATGCTCGGCGCCGACGGCGACCGCGAGTACCTGCTCATGTTCCAGAACAACGCGGAGGTGCGCTCCACCGGCGGCATCCCGGGCGCGCTCGCGCTCGTGCGCACGGGCGGCGGGTCGTTCTCCCTCACCCAGCAGGACTCGGCGCGCGCCTTCCCGCGGCTCGACCAGCCCGCGCTCCCGCTCGATCCCCAGACGGCGGGCCTCTACGGCACCATCACCGGCCGGTACATGCAGGACGTGACGCTGACCCCCGAGTTCCCGCAGGCCGCGCCGCTCGCCGCCGAGATGTGGCGGCTCAAGCACGCCGACGACATCGACGGCGTCATCAGCATCGACCCCGTCGCCCTGTCGTACCTGCTCGAGGCGACCGGACCCATCACGCTGTCGACGGGCGACGTGCTCCGGTCCGACGACGCCGTCGACCTGCTGCTCCACGACGTCTACCTCCGCTACCCGGACCCCGACGTGCAGGACGCGGTGTTCGCGAGCGTCGCCGACTCGGTCTTCTCCCGGGTCTCCTCCGGCGACGTGGATCCCGCGGCGCTCGTGAAGGCCCTGTCGCGCGCCGCCGAGGAACGGCGGATCCTGCTCTGGAACGCCCGGCCCGACGAGCAGGCGACGCTCGCGGGCACCACGTTCCAGGGGTCGCTGCCCACCGACAACAGCGAGTCGACGCAGTTCGGCGTGTTCCTCAACGACGCCACCGGCGCGAAGATGGACTACTTCCTCACGCTCGAGACCACGCAGGCCATGGCGATGTGCCGCGACGACGGCCGGCCGAACTACCGCACGGAGGTCACGCTCGGATCCACGGCCCCGGCGGATGCGGCATCGCTCCCGTTCGTGGTGACCGGGGGAGGGGTCTACGGCGTCGCGCCCGGGGACATCAAGACGCGGGTCGCCGTCTACGGTCCCCCCGGGACGGTGCCGCTCAGCGTGCGCATCGACGACGAGGTGGTCGAGTTCCAGCCCGAGATCGTCGGCGGGCGCGCGGTCGCCCAGGTCGAGGTCACCCTGCAGCCCGGTCAGAGCGTCAGCATTTCCGTGGACACGCTGGGGGACAAAAGGACCGACACCCCCCTGTCGATCGTGACCACCCCCGTGATTAACGCGATCGAAACACGATTCCGCTCGCTGTCCTGCGACGCATCCCAGTAGTGTCCTCGGTGGGGGAACGATCGACGACGGACCCGAGTCCGTCGAGGCACCCCTGTGCACCAGCAATCTCATCCAGGGGGAACCACATGCTCAAGAAGATCCTCGCCGGGGCGGCCATCGCCCTCGCCGCGACGTTCACCGTCTCGACCGCCGCCACCGCGGCCCCGTACACGCCCGAGGGCGGCGTCACCGTCAGCGACCCGACCGTCGCGCCCGGCCAGAGCACGGTCCTGTCCTTCGCGGACGGCTCCTTCGCTCCCGTCGTGCCCGTCACGATCACCATCACCGGCGAGGACGCGGCCAACGCCACGCTCGCCTCGTTCCGCACGGCCCCCATGGCCGTCACGAGCAACTCCATCACCAAGAACTCGACCAGCGCCGGCGGCCTCCGCGTCACCGTCACGCTGCCCGCCGGTTCCGCCTCGGGCTCCTACGCCCTGACCGGCACCGACACGCAGGGCAACACCGTCTCCACGACGATCTCCGTCGTCGCGGCCGCCGGCACCGGCACCGCCACCGGGTCCACCTCGGACGGCGCCGCGGGCCTGCCCGTCACGGGCGGCCAGCTCCCCGTCGTCCTCATCTGGACCGGCGGCGGCCTGCTGCTCCTCGGCGCCGCTCTCGTCGCGGTCCTCGCGACGGTCCGTCGCCAGCGCACCACGGTCTGACCCGCATCAGATCCCGCGTCGCCTGACTCCCTCCGGAGCGGTGCGACGGAAGGCCCCGAGGCATCGCCTCGGGGCCTTCCGCCGTCTCCGGGCCGTGCGGTGACCCCAGTCCGGGGTCCATCTCGTCCGCGTCCCCCCTCCGGGGAGCCGGTCGCGTATAGCATCGCGATCGTGGGTTTACCCGACCCGCTGTCTGCCCTTTGGCGTCGACCCGAAATCGCGCGCCGCGGACACCACCGCCCCGAGGCGATACCCGTCGTGCCCCGCACGTCCGTCTCGGGCGTATCAGTGAAGGCACACCCGAGATGCTCGCCAAGACCCTGGCGGGCGCGTTCGTCGCGCTCGCGCTCACCGCTTCCGCTCCACTCGCCGCCCAGGCCGAGGACTACGTCCCCACGGACTCCGGCCTCTCCTGCGCCGGCATGTCCGTGACCCCGGCGGCCGTCGCGCCCGGCGGGTCCGTCACCGTCACCGGTGCCGCCGGCGCGTTCACGCCGGGCGAGACCGTGGCCCTGCGCCTGTCCGCCACGTCCGGCGCGCCCGCCGTCGCCGGCGACCCGGCC
>NZ_JAVCVL010000055.1:0-13403 GCF_032917815.1 Clavibacter sp. MX14-G9D
GGGCCTCCGCGCTCGGCGCCACGGCCGCACGCCGGGCCGCTGCCACCGGATCCGCGGGCCGCGCCGACGAGGCCGACGCGGACGTCCCCGCCGCCCAGCTCGCCGAGCCGCGCGGGCGGTCGTCAGAGGAAGCCGCTCCCGAGGCGTCGCCCGAGGTCGTGGCGCTCGCGTTCTTCGGCGCCGTCGCGGTCCTCGAGGCCATCGCCTGGTTCTTCGTCGTGCGCGACAACCCGTCGAGCGCGGGCTCCGCGCTGCAGGTCGGCGTCGCTCAGGCGACCGAGGCCCTCACCGTGCTCGCGCCGCTCCTCTGGCTGACGGCCGTCGTCGTCGTCGCACGGGGCATGCGGACCGGCCGCCGCGCGCTCGTCCTCGCCGCCGGCGCGGTCGTCCTGTTCCCCTGGCCGTGGCTGGTGACCCGATGACCGCCGCGCCGTCCGCCGGGGACGCGTCCCCGGCGTCGCGCGGCACCCGTCGCCGGGGACGTCCCACGCGCGCGGGCTGGATCGTCGGCGTCCTCGGCGCGATCGCCCACGGGATCCTGGTGTGGCAGGCCGTCGACCAGTACACGGCCTTCCGCGACATCGCGACGGCGTTCGGGGGGACGCTCCGACCGGGCACCCTCGCGACGCTCGTCGGCGCGATCCTCGTCCCCGTGGTCGCGTACGCGCTCGCTGCCCGCGCCATGCGCGGCCGGCCCGTCGCCGCGCGCGTGCTGGTGATGCTCGCGGGCCTCGCCGCCGCGAGCGCGCTGACGGTGGGGCTCGCCGCCCTGCTCCCGCTCGTCTAGCGGCGGCGCGGAGCACGGGGGAGCGGTCCGCGGGCCGCGGCGGCTAGAGCGGCCAGCCGGCGAACAGCACGAGCGCGATGAGCGCCACCTGCGCCACGAGGCGCGGCACCAGCGGGATCGCGATGCGGCCGAAGCGCTCCGGGTGACGGGCGGCGTAGGCGTTCGCCGGGAACACGGCGACGAGGAACACGGCCAGCGCGATGCCCGCCGCGAGGCGCACCGGCTCCACGAGGAGGCCCACGCCGCCCGCGATCTCGCAGAGCCCCGTGAACCGGACGAGCGCGAGCGGCGAGGGCATGCCCCGGCGGCGGAACGCCGGTGGGATGATCGCGGCCATGCCCCGGGCGGCCCCCGGCGCGAAGTGGGCGAGGCCCATCCCGACGAAGGCGAGGGCCAGCAGGATCCGCACGCCGAGCTGGATCGCGTCCCACGTCACATCGCTCATCGGCCCATTCTGGGGCCACTAGCATGTGAGGGTCCCAGCCGCCCCGCCCGAAGGACCGCTCTTGACCAAGCCCGTCGTCGTGATCGCCGAAGAACTCTCGCCCGCCACCGTCGACGCCCTCGGGCCCGACTTCGACGTCCGATCCGTGGACGGCACCGACCGCCCGGCGCTGCTCGCGGCGCTCGCGGAGGCCGACGCGGTCCTCGTCCGCTCCGCCACCCGCATCGACGCGGAGGCCATCGCGGCCGCGCCGCGCCTCCAGGTCGTCGCCCGCGCGGGCGTGGGCCTCGACAACGTCGACATCAAGGCCGCCACCACGGCGGGCGTCATGGTCGTGAACGCGCCCACGTCGAACGTCATCTCCGCCGCCGAGCTCGCCATCGGCCACATCCTCTCGCTCGCCCGCTTCATCCCGGACGCGAGCGCGTCGCTCAAGCAGGGCCTCTGGAAGCGCTCCTCGTTCACGGGCGTCGAGCTGTACGAGAAGACCATCGGCATCGTCGGCCTCGGCCGCATCGGCACCCTGGTCGCGCAGCGGCTCGCGGGCTTCGGCGCCACGCTGGTGGCCTACGACCCCTACGTCACCCCGGCCCGCGCCCAGCAGCTCGGGGTGCAGCTCCTCCCGCTCGACGAGCTGATGCGCGTCGCCGACTTCATCACCATCCACATCCCCAAGACGCCCGACACCACGGGCCTCATCTCCACGGAGCAGTTCGCGCTCGCGAAGCCGAGCCTGCGCATCGTGAACGCGAGCCGCGGCGGCATCATCGACGAGGACGCGCTCTACACCGCCCTCAAGTCGAAGCGGATCGCGGGCGCGGGCCTCGACGTGTTCGTCAGCGAGCCGCCCACCGGGTCGCCGCTGCTGGAGCTCGACAACATCATCGTCACGCCGCACCTCGGCGCCTCGACCGACGAGGCCCAGGAGAAGGCGGGCGTCTCGGTCGCCAAGAGCGTGCGCCTCGCCCTCGGCGGCGAGCTCGTGCCCGACGCGGTGAACGTCGCCGGCGGCGTCATCGACCCGTACGTGCGCCCCGGCATCCCGCTCATGGAGAAGCTCGGGCAGGTGTTCTCGGGCCTCGCGCACGAGGCGCTCACCAGCATCGACGTGGTCGTCCGCGGCGAGCTCGCCGGGTACGACGTCAGCGTGCTGAAGCTCGCGGCGCTCAAGGGCGTCTTCACGAACGTGGTGAGCGAGAACGTCTCCTACGTCAACGCGCCGCTCCTCGCGGAGCAGCGCGGCCTCGAGGTGCGGCTCATCACCGACGCCGTGTCGGAGGAGTACCGCAACGTCCTCAGCATCCGCGGCGCGCTCTCCGACGGCACCCAGGTGTCGGTCTCGGGCACGCTCACCGGCACCAAGCAGATCGAGAAGCTCGTCGAGATCGACGGCTACGACGTCGAGGTGCCGTTCAGCCGCCACCTCATCGTCATGAAGTACGAGGACCGGCCCGGCATCGTCGCGGTCTACGGCAAGGAGTTCGGCGACGCCGAGGTCAACATCGCGGGCATGCAGATCGCCCGCCAGGAGGCCGGCGGCCGTGCGCTCAGCGTCCTGAGCGTCGACTCGCCCGTCCCCGACGGCGTGCTCGAGAACGTGCGGACGGCCATCCAGGCCACCTCCCTGCGCGAGATCGACATCGCCGACTGACCGTCGGGCACCATCCGCGAGGGCGGTCGCCGCGGCGGCCGCCCTCGCGCGTGCGCGGGGGGTCTGCCGTGCGGTCAGGAGTCCGCGGAGCGGAGCCGCACGAGGTCGGCGACCACGCGGATGAGCGCGTCGAGCGCGTCGTCCGCGGGAGCGGAGCCGCCGAGCCACGGCTGCAGCGCGCTGTTGTAGTACAGGCCGTCGCCGATGAGCAGCACGGCGCGGGCCACGGCCGGGTCCCCGACGGCCTCGAGGATCACGGCGGCCCACTGCTCCTGCAGGTGCGTGAGCGTGTCGCGCGCGCGGGGGTGGTTGCCCTGGGCGAGCCGCGAGGTGGCGACGTACGCGCGGTCGAACGGCGTCGCGGTGGAGAGCGACCCGCGGATCCAGCGGTCGACCGGCCCGCGCTCGGCCTGCCGGAGCCGCTCCACGTCCTCGCGGGCGAGGGCCGCCATGCGCTCGAGCAGGCCCTCGACGAGGGCGTCCTTGCCGCCGAAGTGGTAGAGGAGCCCGCCCTTGGAGACGCCGGCGGCGGAGGCGACGGCCTCGAGGGTCGTGCCCCGCTCGCCCTGCTGCACGAGCAGCTCCTCGAAGGCGTCCAGGATGCGGTCGCGCGCGGAGCCGGCCGACGACCCGGCGGTCGCGGGATCCTCGGGCGGAGTGGGGGGCATGCACCCAGCGTAGCGGGGGGTTGCCGACTGTACCGACCGGACGGTACAGTGATCCCGGCCGTCCCCACGGCCCCGTCCGCGCGCCTCGCGCCGTCGCCTCCCGACGTCAGGAAGCCCCGTCATGTCCACCCCCCGCACCGCATCCGTCCCCACGACCGCCCCCGCCGCCGGCGGCCGGGCCGGGACCCGGCAGTGGGCCGCGCTCGTGGTCCTCATGCTCCCGGTGCTGCTCGTCTCCATCGACAACACGGTCCTGAGCTTCGCCATGCCGTCCATCGCCCGCGACCTCGAGCCGTCCGGGGCCGCGCAGCTCTGGATCATCGACGCGTACCCCCTCGTGCTCGCCGGGCTCCTGGTCGCCATGGGCAACATGGGCGACCGCTACGGCCGGCGCCGCCTGCTGATGATCGGCGCCGCGGGGTTCGGCCTGGTCTCGGCGCTCGCGGCGTTCGCCACCGACGCGTCCCAGCTCATCGCCGCGCGCGCGGCGCTCGGCTTCTTCGGCGCGATGCTCATGCCCTCCACGCTGTCGCTCCTGCGCTCGATCTTCACCGACCGCAAGCAGCGCCGCCTCGCCATCGCGATCTGGGCGTCCGGCTTCTCGGGCGGCTCCGCGCTCGGCCCCCTCGTGGGCGGCGTGCTGCTCGAGCACTTCTGGTGGGGCTCGGTGTTCCTCGTCGCCGTGCCCGTCCTGCTGCCCCTGCTGATCCTCACGCCGATCCTCGTGCCCGAGTCGAAGGACCCCGCGCCCGGCCCCATCGACGCGGTCGCGATCCTGCTGTCGCTCGCCACGGTCGCGCCCATCGTCTACTCCATCAAGACCTTCGCCACCGAGGGCGTCACGCCGCTGGCGATCGCCGCTCCCGTCGTCGGGGTGCTCGCGGGCATCCTGTTCGTGCGCCGCATGTCGCGGGCCCGGAACCCCATGCTCGACGTGGCGCTGTTCCGCGAGCCCGTCTTCACGGGCGCCGTGCTCGTCAACCTGCTGAGCGTCGTGTCGCTCGTCGGCTTCCTCTTCTTCGTGACGCAGCACCTGCAGCTCGTCGCGGGGCTCGATCCGCTGGCCGCCGGGTTCGCGCTGATCCCGGGATCCGTCGTGGTCATCGTCTCCGGGCTCGTGATCGTGCCGATCGTGGCGCGCGCCCGTCCGTCCCGGGTGGTGGCGATCGCGCTGTCGCTCTCGGCCGTCGCCTACGTCATCCTCGCCGTCACGGGCAGGGGCGCATCCGTCGGGCTCCTGGTCGTCGCGTTCTGCCTGCTGGGCGCGGGCATCGGGGCGTCGCAGACCATCTCCAACGACCTGATCATCGCGGCGGTCCCGCCCGCCAAGGCCGGCGCGGCCTCCGCGGTGTCGGAGACGGCCTACGAGGTCGGCGCGGTGCTCGGCACAGCCGTGCTGGGCAGCATCCTCACGGCGACCTACCGCACCGGGCTCGTCCTGCCGGCGGGGCTCTCGGACGGCGACGCCGTCGCGGCGCGCGAGACCCTCGGGGGAGCGGTGTCGGTCGCCGAGCGCGTGCCCGCGGACATGGGCGCGGCGCTCCTCGAGTCGGCGCACACCGCGTTCGACGGGGGAGTGGTGACGACGTCGATCATCGGCGCGGCGCTCATGGTCGGCGCGATCGTCCTGTCGCTCACGAGCCTCCGTCGGGCCAGCTCCCACGACTGATCCCGGCGTCCGCCCCGTCGCGGGATGAGGCGGCCCACGGCGGCCGGACGCGCATCGGGCCCGTCACCTCGCGAGGTGACGGGCCCGATGCGGACTCAGGTGGCGGGGTCAGACGAGGTTGTCGTCCGAGCGCTCGCTGCGCGTGATGCGCTGCCCGGTGGCCGGGTCGATGCGCGTGCGCGTCTCGCTCACGGCCGTGCGGCGGCGGGCGAGGAGCGCGACGCCGATGATGATGACCAGCGCGCCGCCGCCCATCAGGATGTAGCCGACCAGCTGCAGGTCGACGCCGGGGACGGTGAGGTCGACGGCGAACGCGAGGATCGCGCCGACGACCACGAGGAAGATGCCGAGGCCGATGCTCATGGGAGTGCTCCTTGTGTCAGGCCCGTCGGGTCGTCGGACGGGTCAACCGTAGCGCGCGGGTGTCCGCGACGGACGGGTAACCTGGCCCGACACCCCACGAGCTCCGGGAGGATCCATGCCCCGCACCATCTCGCTCGCCGTCGTCCCCGGGGACGGCATCGGCCCGGAGGTCGTCCACGAGGCCCTGCGCGTGCTCCGCGAGGCGGTCCCCGCGGACGTCGCGCTCGACACCGTGCAGTACCCCTTCGGCGCGGGGCACTACCTCGAGACCGGCGAGATCCTCACGGACGCCGACCTGGCCGCGCTCGCCCAGCACGACGCGATCCTGCTCGGCGCGGTGGGCGGCGACCCCCGCGACGCCCGGCTCGCGGGCGGCATCATCGAGCGCGGGCTGCTGCTGCGGCTCCGCTTCGCGTTCGACCACTACGTCAACCTGCGGCCCACGACCCTGCTGCCCGGCGTGGTCTCACCGCTGGCCGCGCCCGGCGAGGTCGACTTCGTCGTCGTGCGCGAGGGCACCGAGGGGCCGTACGCCGGCAACGGCGGCGCGCTCCGCCGCGGGACCGAGCACGAGATCGCGACCGAGGTCTCCGTCAACACGGCCCACGGCGTCGATCGCACGGTCCGCTTCGCGTTCGAGCTCGCCGAGAAGCGGGCCCGCAAGCGCGTCACCCTCGTGCACAAGACCAACGTGCTCACCTTCGCCGGATCGCTCTGGCAGCGCACCGTCGACCGCGTGGCGGCCGAGCACCCGGGCGTCGAGGTCGACTACCTGCACGTCGACGCCACCATGATCTTCCTGGTCACCGACCCGTCGCGCTTCGACGTGATCGTCTCCGACAACCTGTTCGGGGACATCATCACCGACCTCGCGGCCGCCATCAGCGGCGGGATCGGGCTCGCCGCCTCCGGGAACGTGAACCCCACGGGCGCGTTCCCGAGCATGTTCGAGCCGGTCCACGGGTCCGCGCCCGACATCGCGGGCCAGCAGAAGGCCGACCCGACCGCGGCGATCCTCTCGGTCGCGCTCCTCCTCGACCACCTCGGCCTGCCCGAGGCCGCCGCCCGCGTCACGGAGGCCGTCTCCGCCGACCTGGCCGCGCGCGCCGCGGGCGACCCGGCACCCCGATCCACCGCGGAGGTCGGCGACGCCGTCATCCGCTCGCTCTCGACGAACCGCTGAAGGACCCCATGAGCACCACCACCGGCACCGCCGCCCACGAGGACACGGCCACCGCGTTCCCCCTCTCCTTCGACCGGACCCCGTCGGAGAGCGCCCGCGCCGACGCCGAGCGGGAGGCCATCCTCGCCGACCCCGGCTTCGGCAAGCACTTCACGGACCACATGGTCCACATCGACTGGACCGTCGACGCCGGCTGGCACGACGCCCGCGTGGTCCCGTACGGACCGCTGCAGCTGGATCCCGCCGCGAGCGTCCTCCACTACGCCCAGGAGATCTTCGAGGGCATGAAGGCGTACGCGCACGCCGACGGCTCCGTCTGGACGTTCCGGCCCGAGCGCAACGCCGCCCGCCTCCAGCGCTCCGCCCGGCGCATGGCGCTGCCGGAGCTCTCCACCGAGGACTTCATCGAGTCGGTCCGGCAGCTGGTGCGCACGGACGTCGACTGGGTGCCGCGCGCCGCCGAGCAGAGCCTGTACCTGCGCCCGTTCATGATCGCCAACGAGAGCTTCCTCGGGGTCCGCTCGGCGCAGCGCGTCGGCTACTACGTGATCGCGAGCCCCGCGGGCGCCTACTTCACGGGCGGCGTGGCGCCCGTCTCCATCTGGCTCTCCACGCGGTACTCCCGCGCGGGCAAGGGCGGCACGGGGGCGGCGAAGACCGGCGGCAACTACGCCGCGTCCCTCCTCCCGCAGGCCGAGGCCGCGTCGCACGGCTGCGCGCAGGTGCTCTTCCTCGACTCCGAGGAGGGCCGGTACCTCGAGGAGCTCGGCGGCATGAACATCGTGCTCGTCTACCGCGACGGCCGCATCGTCACGCCGGACTCGGAGAGCATCCTCGAGGGCATCACGCGCGACTCCATCCTCCAGCTCGCGCGCGACCGCGGCCTCACGGTCGAGAAGCGGCGCGTGGAGCTCTCCGAGTGGGTCGAGGGCGTCGAGTCGGGGGAGATCACCGAGGTCTTCGCCTGCGGCACCGCGGCGGTCATCACGCCCATCGGGCGCCTGATGGGCGAGGGCCTCTCGGTCGGCGACCCGGACGCGCCCGCGGGCGAGCTCACGATGTCGCTCCGCCAGGAGCTGACGGACATCCAGTACGGCCGCGTCCCGGACCGCCACGGGTGGCTCACGCGCCTGGACGCGTAGCGGCCGGATCCGAGCGGGGCGCGGTCGTCGGGCGGCTAGGGTCGAGAGCGTGAAGATCGCGCGATTCAGCACCGGCACCGACCCCCGCTTCGGCATCCTCGACGAGGAGGAGGACCACCTCGTCGTCCTCACCGGGGATCCCATGTTCAGCGGCTACCAGACCACCGGGGAGCGCGTGCCGCTGGCCGACGCGCGACTCCTCGCCCCCGTCATCCCGCGCTCCAAGGTCGTCGCGGTCGGCCGCAACTACCGGGCGCACGCCGCCGAGCACGGCAGCGAGGCGCCCACCACGCCGCTCATCTTCCTGAAGCCGAACACCTCCGTCGTCGGGCCCGACGACGTGATCCGCCTCCCCGCCGACAGCGAGCGCGTCGAGCACGAGGGCGAGCTCGCGGTGGTCATCGGGCGCATCACGCGAGACGTGTCCGTGGAGGACGCGCACCGCTCGATCTTCGGCTTCACCATCGGCAACGACGTGACCGCGCGCGACATCCAGCACTCCGAGAGCCAGTGGGCGCGGGCCAAGGGGTACGACACCTTCTGCCCGCTCGGGCCGGTCATCGAGACGGAGGGCTCGTTCGCGGACGCGCTCATCGAGACGCGCGTCGACGGCGAGCTCCGGCAGTCGGGCCGCACCAGCGAGATGGTGCACACCGTCCCCGAGCTCATCGCCTTCGCGTCGCGCGTCTGGACCCTGCTGCCCGGCGACGTGATCCTCACGGGCACGCCCGCGGGGGTCGGCCCGTTCACCGACGGCCAGGTCGTCGAGGTCTCCATCGAGGGCATCGGCACGCTCTCCAACCCCGCGCGCGCCCGCGCCTGACCGTGCTCCGCCCCGGCCGTCCCGCGCGCCTCGCGCTGGCGGCCGTCGCGGTCGCGGTCCTCTCGGGGTGCGTGTACGACGTGTCCGACTACGGGCTGGAGACGCCGGATGCGGGGGTGGACGGGTCGCCGTCGGCCACGCCGACCGTGGCGTCGCCGCCTCCCGTCGACCTGCCCGCGGGCTGCACCCCGGCCGACCTCGCGATCGACTGGGCGCAGCCGGCGGCCGGACCGGTCGCCGAGCTGCTCGCCGTGCGCGTGATGGCGGTGCGGCTCCCGAGCACGGGGGAGCAGCCGGGCCTCGGGTCGACCATCCAGCGCGTGACCCGGGACGACACCCTCCTCGTGCCGCCGCTCGCCCTGGCGGTCGACGGGACGGGCGTCGGGTCCGCGGAGGTCGTCGACCCCCTGACCCCGGCGGCGGCCTGGTCGTCGCTTCTGCGCGACGACCTGCGCGAGCGCGACCTCGTGGGGCGGCGGTTCGGCGGCGACCTGCAGATCTCGTCGTTCGACCCGGTGCTGGACCGCCCGGCGCGGTACGTCCTCGGGTACCTGGGCTCCACCCTGTCCGCCCGCTTCACCGTGACGGGCTGCGACGGGACGTTCCGGTCGAGCGGGTCGCTCACCGGCACCGATCCGACGCGCTCCGCGGGCACCGTCCTCCTCGAGTGCGGGATCCCGCCCGGTGACCAGTACGACCGGTGGGACCTGCTCGAGCCGTACTGCGCGGAGGGGTCGCCCGCCGCCGACGGAGCGCCCGGCACCGACGGGGAGCCCCAGCCCGAGCCCTAGGATCGGAGGCAGGATGACTGAGACAACCGCGCACCCCGTGACCACCGCTTCCGGGACCGACGTCCGCGTCCGGTTCTGCCCGTCCCCGACCGGGACCCCGCACGTCGGGCTCGTCCGCACGGCGCTCTTCAACTGGGCGTACGCGCGCCACACGGGCGGCAAGCTCGTCTTCCGCGTGGAGGACACCGACGCCGCGCGCGACAGCGAGGAGAGCTACGGGCAGCTCATCGAGGCGCTCCGCTGGCTCGAGATCGACTGGGACGAGGGCGAGGGCGTCGGCGGACCGCACGCGCCGTACCGCCAGTCGCAGCGCACCGACCTGTACCTCGACGTGATCGCGCGCCTGACGGCGTCCGGCCACCTCTACGAGAGCTACGCGACGGCGGAGGAGATCGAGGCGCGGAACCGGGCCGCCGGCCGTGACCCGAAGATGGGCTACGACAACTTCGAGCGCGACCTCTCGGAGGCCGAGCGCCAGGCCTTCCGGGACGAGGGCCGCTCGCCCGCGCTCCGCCTCCGCGTGCCGGACACCGACCTCTCGTTCGACGACCTCGTGCGCGGCACCGTCACGTTCCCGGCCGGGTCGTTCCCCGACTTCGTGCTCGTGCGCCCCAACGGCGCGCCGCTCTACACGCTGGTGAACCCGGTGGACGACGCGCTCATGGGCATCACGCACGTGCTCCGCGGCGAGGACCTCCTCTCCTCCACGCCCCGCCAGATCGCGCTGTACCACGCGCTCATCGACATCGGCGTGGCCGACGCCATCCCGCGCTTCGGGCACCTGCCCTACGTGATGGGGGAGGGCAACAAGAAGCTCTCCAAGCGCGACGCCGACGCGAACCTGTTCCACCACCGGGACCGCGGCTTCATCCCCGAGGGCCTCATCAACTACCTCGCGCTCCTCGGCTGGTCGCTCACCCACGACCGCGACGTCTTCTCCCGCATGGAGATGGTGACCGCGTTCGACGTCGCCGACGTGACGCCCGCCCCCGCCCGCTTCGACCTGAAGAAGGCGGAGTCGCTGAACGGCGACCACATCCGCCTGCTCGCGCTCGACGACTTCGCCGGACGCCTCGTGCCGTACCTGCAGGCCGCGGGCGTCGTCGGCGCCGAGCTCACGCACGAGGAGCGGCGCATGCTCGACGCGGCGGCGCCCCTGGTGCAGGAGCGCATGCAGCTGCTCGGCGAGGCGCCCGACCTCCTCTCGTTCCTCTTCACCACGGCCGACGCGCTGCCGTACGACGACGCGGCCGTCCAGGCGCTCAAGGACGACGCGGGCGAGGTGCTCGCGGCCTCACGCGGCGCGCTCGAGGGCGTGCCGCACACGGAGTGGGACATCGACCTCGTGCAGCAGGTGCTGCAGAACACGCTCATCACCGGCATGGGGATGAAGCCGCGCCTCGCGTACGGGCCGCTCCGCGTCGCCGTGTCGGGTCGCCGCATCTCGCCGCCGCTGTTCGAGTCGATGGTGCTGCTCGGCAAGGACGAGACCATCGCGCGCCTCGACCGCCTCGCGGGGATGCTCGGTGCCTGACGTACCGGCGTCCGCCGCCTCGGCCGCGGGATCCACCGCGACCGGCGACTCCTACGACGTCGTCGTCATCGGCGCGGGCCCCGCGGGCCTGTCCGCCGCGCTGAACCTCGTGCGCGCCCGTCGGCGCACCCTCGTGCTCGACAGCAGCCGCCCGCGGAACGCCGCCACGCTCATGTCGCACGGCTTCCTCACCCGCGACGGGATCTCGCCGCTGGAGCTCCGCAAGCTCGGCCAGGTCGAGGTGGAGGCGTACGACGAGGGCGAGTTCCAGCTCGCGGTCGTGCAGTCCGCGGAGCCCGCCGAGGGCGGCTTCACGATCCGCGCCAAGGGCGTCCGCCGCGCACCCGACCGCGTGGTGCACGCGACGCGGATCCTCATCGCCACGGGCCTCGTGGAGACGCTGCCCGACCTGCCGAGCATCCGCGCGTACTACGGCACCGCCGTGCACAGCTGCATGGAGTGCGACGGCTACGAGAAGCGCGACGAGCCGCTCGCCCTCATCGGCGAGACCGACGACCTCGTGGACCGCGCGCTGCTGCTCTCGCAGTGGTCGCGGGACATCATCGTATTCACGAACGGCGTGGCGCACGTCGACGAGGCGGGGGAGCGCCTGCTCGGCTCGCTCGGGATCCGCGTCGACCGCCGGCCCGTCGCCGACATCGAGGGCGAGCGCGCCGCCGTCACGGGCATCCGGATGCAGGACGGCTCCGTCGTCCCCCGCACGGGCGCGTTCGTGCGCCCCCGCTACTCGACCGCGCTCGACTTCCTGTCGGGGCTCGACCTCGACACCGACGACGACGGCCACATCGCCGTCGACGCGGAGGGCCGCACGTCGCACGCCGGGGTCTACGCGGCGGGCGACAGCTCGCAGCCGGGCCCGCAGCAGCTGATCATCGCGGCCGGCTTCGGCGCGCGCGCGGCCAGCGCGATCAACCGCGACCTGCTGCCGCGGGTCTGACACGCGGGGAGCCCGCGGGGGCCGCCTCGGTTTGGCGCGCATCCGGCCCATGGGCTACACTCGACGAGGCCCGATCGCGCATCGGGGCCTTGGGGTATGGTGTAATTGGCAACACGGAAGATTCTGATTCTTTTGTTCTTGGTTCGAGTCCAGGTACCCCAGCACTGCAGTAGTAGGAAATGACAGGCCCGGTCATCCGGGCCTTTTCCTTTTCCCTCTACCCGTGCTTCGATGTGCAAGACCGCATCTCGCTGAGGGTCTCGGAACTGACGGACGAGTCGACCGCGCCTGCTTCGGAAGCCGCACGCCATGCGATGGGTCGCGGGGGAGTGACGCGATATCCGACTGCGAGGTCGGGTCGGAATTCCGACTCGTAGTCTCCAAGTGATACGAGATGAGGACCACACATGGCGTTGACGCTCGAACCTCTCATGGTCGACGCGGGGATTTACATCCCGGACGCGCTGGTGATCAGACACGCCTACGTCCGTCAACACGACGAGAGCGGCCTCAAAGGCATTCACGCCGACTCGACGGATTCCGAGATCCTGGAGTACACCCGGACTCAATCCGCGGATGTGCAGCGGTTCCCGAGGACACCGCCGCGGTTCTGGATCGTGTTCATCCGCGAAGGCGGCGATCGTGCTCGGCTCTGGGCCGTCGTAGAAAACCGGGGCGAGATGTCCGACGACGGCACTCTCCGTCTGTTCGACACGGTCGTGTCCGACCACATGGCGGACCTCCGCGAGCGGCTGGTGATCGGCTGGCGGTCTCCTCGCTCGTGGTGGATGCGAGCGCTCACCGCGGCGACGTACCCGGTCGTGGGGATTGAGGACGCCCAGCCGGTGCCGTTCCCCGGGTTCGATCGCCTCGTCGTCGACTACGCACAGCTGCAGGCGGTGATGCAGGAGCAGCGCTATGCGTCGTGGCGGACGGCGCTTGCTTCCGTGGTCGGCATCTACCTCATCACCGATACCCGCGATGGTCGCCACTACGTGGGGAAGGCGGATGGCGAAGAGAACATCCGTCAGCGCTGGCATGTGTACGCCGTCAACGGGCACGGCGGGAACGTCGAGTTGCGGGGGCTGGATCCGTCGAGCTTCCGGTACTCACTCCTGCGCGTCTTCGGCCCCTCCACTCCGACGACCGTAATCGACGCTGCAGAGAGCCATTTCAAGTTCGCGCTGGACAGTAGGCGACACGGGCTCAATCGCAATTGAGCATGGAGAGTGGACGCACGACGGCCCCGCCCGAGCATCTGCTCGAGCGGGGCCGTCGTCGTGCTCAGGTGGTGCGGATCAGGCGAGGCGGCCCTTCGGGGAGCTCTCGCTGGTCTTCGACGGGTCCTTCTCGACGATGTCGCCGAGGGCGTCGTCGATGCGGGTCAGC
>NZ_JAVCVL010000056.1:0-13206 GCF_032917815.1 Clavibacter sp. MX14-G9D
CCCGCCGCTCCGACCGCCACCTCACGCCGACGAAGACGATCCCGGCGAGCACGATGTGCACGAGCACCAGCGCGATCGCGTCGGGCTCCACGAACGCGACGTCCCAGCCCGACGACGCCCAGCTCTGACCGCCCAGCAGGATGCGGGTCACCGTGAGCTGCGTCCAGTGGAACGCCATCGCGACGAGGAGCGCGCCCTCCATCGGGACCCGCCGCGCGGCGACGAGCGCGAGGCCGAACAGCGCGAGCTGGAGCACGTACGCGATCGCGTCGTTCCCGGCGGGCACCGGCGTGAAGGCGCCGGTGTCGGACCCCGCGATCGTGAGCGCGATCCAGCGGCCGGACTCGATCACGATGCCGATCGCCGGGAAGAGGGCGGTGGTCACGAGCGTGGCGACGACGAGGCCGGTGCCGTCGCGGAGGTTCGTCCACATGTACCCGCGGAGGGCGAGCTCCTCGGGGATCGCCTCGTAGAGCGCGAGGACGACGCCGTTGAGGAGGAGGAAGCCGGCGAACGCGGCGAGGTCGACGCCGTCGACGCGGATCCAGCCGAGGAGGCCGGCCGGGACCCAGACGACCGCGCCCGTCACCGCCCCCACCCCGACGCCGAGCGCGATCGGCCGCCCGATCCGCCGCGACAGGCCGAGGCTCGCGAGGCTCCGGCGGTCGAGCCGCCGCCGCAGGAGGACGACGGCGGGCACGACGAGCGCCGACATGAGCACGGCCTGCAGCACGGCCTTCGCGAGCCGGCCGGCGCCCGTCGCCTGCACCAGCGCGTCCGCGATCCCGATGGCGAGGCCGAGCCCCGCCCCGAGCGCGACCCAGGCGAGGAGCGCGACCGCGGCGGCGGGGACGATCCAGCCCCGGGCCTGCCCGTTGACGGCCTGGTTGGCCCAGCCGACGAGCGGCACGGAGTACCAGACCTCGCCCTGGATCTGCCCGGGCGTCACCGGCAGCGAGTCCGGCGACGCGTTGTTGTCGCCCTGGAAGGTGAAGGACCGCGAGCCGTCGGAGGCGGACGAGACCGCCGTGATGCGGTGCGTGATGACGGCGGGATCGCCCGAGCGGATCTGGTACGTCGCGACGTCGCCGACCTCGAGGGCGTCGGTGTCCACCGGCCGCACGACGATGAGGGTGCCGGGCGGCAGGGTCGGCTCCATCGACTGCGTGAGGATCGTGAGCGGCACGGACCCGGTGGCCTTCGGCACCACGAGCAGCACGCCCGCGAGGGCGACGACCAGGAGGAGGATCCCGACGCTGAGGCCCATCCCCGCGGAGCGCAGCAGCTGCGCGACGGCGCCGCGGGACCGCGTGCCGGCCTCGGGCTGCACGGGCGCGGCGTCGTCGGCGGGGCGATCGGCGTCATCGGCGGTGCCGTCGGCCTGCCGCGGGCGGCGGATGCGGGGGAGGAGGGGGCTCATTCTCGTGTCGTCCGGCTCGGTTCGGGTGGGTCAGGCGCAGCGGAAGCCGCGGGCGCCGCTCTGGGTGATGGCCGTGATGGTGCCGCCGGCGACCTGGCCGACGCTCCGGTCGTTCGCGTCGAGGCGGTCGATGCGCACCTTCACGGGACCGTCGGCGGCGAGCGTCGCGGGCACCTCGGCAGCGCTGATGGTGGCCTTGCCGTAGTAGCCCTGCGACTTGGCGATGGTCGTGCCGTTCACGATGACCGCGTACCAGGTCTCGAGCGGGGCCTTCGTCACGTCCCAGCCGACGATGACGTACCAGTTCCCGTCGGTCGGCTGGCAGCTGAAGCCGCCGGTGACGGCGGGGGCGGGGGTCGTCTGCCGGGCGGCGGCGGTGTCGCGGCCGGTCCAGCTGCCGGAGCCGAGCACGGTGGTGAGCGTCGCGGTGAGGCCGGCGGCGCCCGTCGGGAACGCGGTCGCGGTCGTGCGCACGCACCAGGTGACGGCCTGGCCGGCGGACAGGGTGCCGGACAGGGCGGGCGGCACGATCCAGTTGCCCGTGGCGGCGTCCGAGCCGGGCGCGGTGGTGGCGGTGCAGGTCGAGCCGGTCGCGGTCCAGGCCACGACGCGCACGTTGCGGGCGAGGTACTGGTCGTCGGCCGTGGTGAAGGCCGCCGTCATGGTGCCCGTCCACGCCGCGCGGGTCGACCCGGTGTTGGTGACGAGGACCGCGGCCGTGCGGCTGGGGCTCGGCGCGGTGCCCTCGCCGGCGAGCCGGTCGAAGCCCGCCTCGGTGACCGCGACCGTCGCGCTCTGCACGTTCGCGCCCGTCGTGACGGTCGAGGCCCAGAGCGCGTGGCCGGCGGTGCCGCCGATGCCGACGAGGAGCACGGTGACGCCGACGAGGAGCGCGGCGTGGACGCGGCCCGGCCGGCGCGCGGCGCGGGGCCGACGGCCGCTCACGGCTGCACCTGCGTGCCGATGACGGCGAAGGTCAGCTGGGCGGTGGCGCCCTGCACGGACTGCGGGGCGTCCTGGTCGAGCACTACCTCGGTGCACACGACGGCGGAGGCGCCCGGCTGGATGCGGGTGAAGGAGCCGGTGGTGGTCAGCTGCCCGGGGCGGCCGGACCAGGTGGTGGCGCCGGAGACGCAGGCGGCGGGGGAGGCGACGGGTCCGAGGCGCACCGACAGCTCGCCGGGGAAGGCGGTGTTCGAGGAGGTGCCTCGGGCGGATACGGCCACGTCCAAGGCTACCGTCCCGGTGTTCCGCGCGGTGAAGGTGCCGAGGGCGCCCTGGCCGGGGAGGAGGCGGGAGACGTCGAGGGCGGACTGCTGCGTGATGACGAGGCCGCTCGTGCCGCTGGAGACGCTCGCGGGCTGCGTGCTCGCCGTGCCGTTCCAGAGCGCGTAGCTGCCGCCGGTCGCGGTGAGCGAGGCGACGACGACGGCGGAGAGGAGGCCCGTGGTGAGCCAGGCGGCGCGGAGGGGGCTGCGGCGGACGGGCCGGGCGGAGCGGCGACCGCGTGCGGGACGCGGGGCGCGGGCCTCGTTCCTCGGCATGTCGTCCTCGTTCCGGATCGTGGTGCGGGTAGTGCGGGTGGAGCCCCCTCCCCGCGGGCGTCGTCACCGCGGGGAGGGGAGTGCGGGACTAGATCGTGCGCTGCGTGAGCGTGAAGGCGAGCTTGTCGAACGAGAGCGTGCCGTTCTGGCCGGTCGTCGCGGTCGAGGGGAAGGTGACCGTGAGGACCACGTTGACCTTGGACGCGGCGGTCGAGGGCTTGACCGTGAAGGTGTTCGCGGCGGTGCCGGCCGTGATGCTGGCGTCGGTCGAGGTCACGTCGAGCTTGGTGGTGACGGCGGCCTTCAGCGCGGCGTCGCCCGTGATGGAGAGCGGGTTGTAGGTGAGGTCGGCCGCGAGCGCGTCGCCGGTCGCCGTGACCGTGAGGGCGCTCTTGTACTGCAGGACGTTGCCCGGGACGATGCGGTAGGTCGCGGGGTCGATGACCTTGCTGCCGCCGTTGGTGATGTCGGTCCAGATGCCCGTGGTGTCGGCGGCGAGGGCCAGGTTGCCGGAGGAGACGGAGGAGGCCGCGACGGTGGCGTTGGCGTTCCACAGCGCGAAGCTGCCGGCGCCGCCGAGGAGGAGGACGATTCCAGCGGCACCTGCGACGGCACCGGAGACGATCTTGTTCATGGGGAGTTCCTGTTCTCGTACGCGGTGTGCCGCGCAGGCTCTGGGGGAGGCGGCGGGTGGGTTGCCCGCCGGTCGTCTCCGGTCCCGCGGCGGCGCCTCGTCGGCGTTCCCGCGGTGCCGACCGGTGTTCCTTCGACGATCACCACTCTGACGGAGCGGTCTCAAGCCACCTGCTGGGGATCCGCAAGTCCCGATGAGCTTTCCCGCAAGCCCGTCCCGGCTTCGGCTCAAGGGCGCCGCGGGAGCACGCGCGAGGGTGCGGCGCGGAGCCCGCGGTCTAGGCTCGGGCCACGGCTCTCACCCGACGCCGAGCGAGGAGCGCGGCGCATGGCCTCCCCCCACCCCGCCCGGCGGTCCCCGGTGGACGCGCGCCGGCGGCGCGGCGCCACGCGCGCGCAGATCCCGTTCCTCCTCAGCTGCGCGGTCGTCGCGGTCATCGTCGCCGTGGTGGAGCCCGAGGTCCAGGGCGACCCGGCGTACGTGGCCGCGCTCGCGCTGGTGGTGGTCGGATCCGCGCTCGGCGCCGTCATCGCGGCCAGCCGCCTCCCGTCCGCGGTCATCATCGCCGTGCCCGCCCTCGACCTCCTCGCGGTGGCCGCCCTCCGCGACGCGACGGCGGCGTCCCTGCCGGCCGCGTCCCTGCTCGTCATCTTCCCGCTGCTCTGGCTCGTCTTCGGCTTCCCGTGGGGCGGGGTGCCCGTCGCGGTGGCGGGGGCGCTCGTCATCTCCTTCCTCCCGGTCCTCCGCGACGGCGGCCTCCCCGCGACGCGCGCCGGCTGGGCCGACCTCCTGGGCGGCCTCCTCCTCACCTCCCTGCTGGTCGCCGCCGCCGCGCAGGCCGCCGCCACGCAGCGGCGCGACCGGCGCGAGCTCGCGGAGGCGACGGCCGCGCAGGCGCGGCTGCTCGAGGAGTCCCGCGAGCAGACGGCCGCGATCCGCGACGTGGCGGACGCCGTCGACGTCGGCATCGTCTTCTTCGACGCGGACGACCGGCCCGTGATCCGCAACGCCGCCGTGCGCGCGCTCCTCGACATCGCGGGCTACGACCACGCGACCGGCCGGGCCACGGCCGTGTTCGGATCCGACCGGGTCACGCCCGTCGCGCGCGACGGGAAGCTGCTGCTGGAGGCGCTGTACGCCGACAAGGTCCACGGCCCCGTCTACTGGGTGGGGGAGCCGGGCGACCAGCGCGCCCTGGTGCTCTCCGTCCGCGCCATCGGGCGCCGCGCGGGTCAGCGCACGGGCACCGTCCTCGCCGCCTACGACGTGACCGACCTCGCCCAGGCCGTCCAGGTGCGCGACGAGTTCCTCGCGACCGTCTCGCACGAGCTGCGGACGCCGCTCACGAGCATCGTCGGCTACCTCGACCTCCTGGACGAGCTCCACGATCCCGCGGAGCTCGGCATCGCGGACGAGCTGGCGGTCATCCAACGGAACGTCGACCAGCTCTCGGCCATCATCGGCTCCCTCCTCGCGGGCGCGGACGCGGCGCCCGTCCTCCGGCGCGGCCCGGTGGACCTCACGGCCCTCGTGCGGGCGGTCGTCGACCCGGCCGCCGTGCGCGCGGCCGAGCGCGGGCTCGTGCTCGACGCGCGCCTGGAGCCCGGGATCGTGCTGGACGGCGACGGGGAGCGCCTCGTCCAGGTCGTGGAGGCGCTCGTCGCCAACGCCGTGCTGTTCACCCCGGCGGGCCGGATCGACGTGGTCCTCGCCCGGGAGGGCGCGGAGGCCGTGCTCTCGGTCGTCGACACGGGCGTCGGCCTCAGCGAGGAGGACCAGCGTCACGCCTTCGACCGCTTCTTCCGCGCGCGGTCGGCGCGCGACGGCGCGGTCCCGGGGCTCGGCCTCGGGCTCTCCATCGCCGAGCGGACCGTCACGGCGCACGGCGGCGCGATGCGGATCGCGAGCCGCCTCGGGCACGGGACGCGCGTGGTGGCGACCCTCCCGCTGGCCGTCCCCGCCGCCCTGCCGCGGGCCTGACGACGGGCGACCACCTACCCCTCCCCATAGCGGAAGGCAAGCGCCGGGCACGAATCGGCTGATCGCGGGGCCCCCGCCTAGACTCACCCGGTCGCTCGCGGGACCCCCGCGGACGGCGCCCGACATCCGAGCCTCCAGGAGCCCATCCCCTCCATGACCTCCACGCGAACGTCCGCAGCACGCCTCCTCGACAGGCTCCTCCCGGGTCGACGACCCGGCCCCGACGGCACCCGGCCCCCGCGCCGCGACCACTCCGACCACCGTCTCCTCGAGGCCCGCTTCACCGGGTCCGTCGACCTGTACGAGCCCGAGCACCCGCGGATCGACCGCCTGGTCTTCGGCGTCACGGCCGTCCTCGCGGTCGGCTTCGTGGTCTGGGGCATCGTCAGCACCGACGGGCTCGCCTCCATCTCGGGCGCGGCGCAGAGCTGGGTCATCGAGAAGACCGGCTGGCTGTTCGTGCTCGCCGCGAGCTTCTTCGTGATCTTCGTCATCTGGCTGGCCGCCAGCCGCTACGGGCGCATCAAGCTCGGCGCGGACGACGAGAAGCCGCAGTTCAGGACGGTGTCGTGGATCGCGATGATGTTCAGCGCCGGCATGGGCATCGGCCTCATGTTCTTCGGCGCCGCGGAGCCCCTCAGCTTCTTCGTCTCCCCGCCGCCCGGCACCACGCAGCCGGAGTCGGAGGCCGCCATCCGCACGGCCATGGCCACCGCGATGTTCCACTGGGGCCTGCACCCGTGGGCGATCTACGCGGTCGCCGGCATCGCCATCGGCTACGGCACGTTCCGGAAGGGACGCAAGCAGCTCTTCTCCTCCATCTTCCAGCCGCTGCTCGGCACGAAGCGCACCGAGGGCTGGGCGGGCCGCGTGATCGACATGCTCGCCATCTTCGCCACGCTGTTCGGCTCCGCCGCGTCCCTCGGGATCGGCGCGACCCAGATCGGCGCGGGCCTGGAGTTCAACGGCTGGGTCGACGAGGCCACGGCGCCGCTGCTCATCGGCATCATCGTCGTGCTCACGATCGCGTTCATCTTCTCCGCCGTCTCGGGCATCGCCCGGGGCATCCAGTGGCTGTCGAACATCAACATGGTGCTGGCCGTCGTCCTGGCGGTCTTCGTGTTCGTCGTCGGCCCGACGCTGCTCATCCTCAACCTCATCCCCGCGACCCTCGGCGCGTACCTCGGCGACATGACCGAGATGGCGTCGCGCACCGCGGCGACCGGCGGCGACGAGATGAGCGCCTGGCTCTCCAGCTGGACGGTCTTCTACTGGGCCTGGTGGATCTCGTGGACGCCGTTCGTCGGCATGTTCATCGCGCGCATCAGCCGCGGCCGCACCATCCGCGAGTTCGTGGTCGGCGTGCTCCTCGCGCCGAGCCTCGTCGCGCTCGTCTGGTTCTCCATCTTCGGCGGCTCCGCGATCCACGCGCAGCAGACCGACGGCGACATGACCATCGACGGCGCCGTGGTGTCCGACTCCACCCTGTTCCAGCTGCTGGAGCACTACCCGCTCGCGAGCGTCAGCACCGTGCTCGTCATGCTGCTCGTCGCCATCTTCTTCGTCTCGGGCGCCGACTCGGCGTCCATCGTGATGGGGACGCTGTCGCAGCGCGGGGCCCTGCACCCGAGCCGCAAGGTGGTCGTGTTCTGGGGCGTCGTCATGGGCGCGGTCGCCGCGATCATGCTCGCCATCGGCGGGGGAGGCACGGAGGCCCTGACCGGCTTGCAGAACCTCACGGTCGTGGCGTCGCTCCCGTTCGTGATCGTCATGCTGGTCGCCTGCTACGCGCTGTGGAGCGAGCTGCGCACGGATCCGCTCATCGTGCGCCGCCAGGTCGCGGTCGAGATGATGCGCGACGCGGTCGTCCACGGCGTCGAGCAGCACGGCGACCACTTCCAGCTCTCGGTCGACGCGATCGACCCGGAGGTGGCCGAGCACCGCGAGCCCCTCGGGGACGAGGACGAGGCCCGGCGCTCCTGACGCCGCCGCCCGTCCGACGACCGAGCCGACCCGCGCCCCGCGCGCGGGTCGGCTCCGTCGTCCCCGGTGGCCGTGCGCGTCGCCGCTGGCGGTGCGCGTCCCGGCCGCCCTGCGCGTCCGGTGCCCCGCGGCCCCTCGCGGGGTGCCCGCGTCGGTAGGGTGACCATGATGACGTCCTCCACCCCCGCCTCCGCACCCGCACCCTCACCCGCCGACGGGTCCGGACGCCGCGCCGCCGTCGTCTACAACCCCGTCAAGGTCGACCTCGCGTCCCTGAAGGCGAAGGTCGCGCACGCGGCCGACGTCGCGGGATGGGAGGAGACGCTCTGGTTCGAGACCAGCGTCGACGACCCGGGCCGCGGCGCAGCCGAGGAGGCGCTGTCCCACGACGTCGACATGGTCATCGCGGCCGGCGGCGACGGGACCGTCCGCGCGGTCGCCGAGGGCATGTCCGGGTCCGGCGTCTCGCTCGGCCTCCTGCCCTCGGGCACGGGCAACCTCCTCGCCCGCAACCTCAAGCTCACGCTCAACGACGTCGAGCACTCGCTGCAGGCCGCGTTCTCCGGCCACGACCGGAAGGTCGACCTCGCCGACATCGAGATCCTGCGCGAGGACGAGACGCGCGACAAGCACGTCTTCGTCGTCATGGCGGGCGTCGGCATCGACGCGAAGATGCTCGCGAACACCGACTCGGAGCTGAAGAAGAGGGTCGGCTGGCTCGCCTACGTCGACGCCATCTTCAAGGCGCTCCGCGACCGCGACCAGCTGCGGCTGCGCTACCGCATCGACGGACGCAGCACCCACCGCCGTCGGGCGCACACGCTCATCGTGGGCAACTGCGGCTCGCTGCCCGCCAACATCCTGCTGCTGCCGGACGCCGCGGTCGACGACGGCATCCTCGACGTGGTGCTCATGCGCCCTGAGGGGCTCTTCGGCTGGATCCAGATCTGGGTCAAGGTCGCGTGGGAGAACGGCGTCGTCCGTCGCACCGCCGCGGGCCGCCGCCTCATGGGGCCCGAGAAGGAGGTCCGCGCCCTCGAGTACCGCACGGCCGAGGAGGTCGTGGTGCGGCTCGAGAAGGAGGAGGACATCGAGCTCGACGGCGACCCGTTCGGCAAGGCCGTGGGCTTCAAGATCCAGGTGCTGCCCGGCGGGCTCACCGTGCGGGTGCCGCAGGACGCCTGACCCGGCGCGGGCGCCTGTCGGCCGTGCATGGCAGGGTCGCCCCATGATCCGCACCCTCGCCGTCTCCGGCTACCGCTCCGTCCGCGACCTGGCGCTGCCCCTTACGGGCCTCGACGTCGTCACGGGCGCCAACGGCAGCGGCAAGTCCAACGTGTACCGGGCGCTCCGCCTCATCGCCGACATGGCCCAGGGCGGGGCGGTCGGCGCGCTCGCCCGCGAGGGCGGCCTCGAGGCCGTCCTGTGGGCGGGGCCCGAGGGGCTCAGCCGCGCCATGCGCGACGGCGACCACGAGGTCCAGGGCACCATGCGGAAGGGCCCCATCGCGCTGCGGCTCGGCTTCGCGGGCGATGACCTCGGCTACCTCGTGGACCTCGGCATCCCGCAGCGCGACCCCTCGGCCCGCCCGCCGACCATGTTCGGGCGGGATCCGGAGATCAAGCGCGAGCTGCTGTTCAGCGGTCCCATGGCCCGGCCGCGCTCGCTCGTGCTGGAGCGCCGGTGGCAGGACGTGCGCGTCCGCGACGAGGCCGACGGCTGGATGCACGTGCCCGCCATGGTGCCGCCGCACCTCAGCGTGCTCAGCGAGGTGGCCGACGCCGTCACGAGCCCCGAGGCGATGATCCTGCGCCGCCGCATGAGCGGCTGGCGGTTCTACGACCACCTCCGCACGGATGCCGACGCCCCCGCGCGCCGGCCGCGGGTCGGCACGCGCACGCCCGTGCTCGCGAGCGACGGCTCCGACCTCGCGGCCGCCGTGCAGACCATCCGGGAGTGGGGCGACGGCGCGGCGCTCGACGCCCTGGTCGACCGGGCGTTCCCGGGCTCCTCCGTCGTCGTCCGCTCGCAGGACGGCGTGCTGTCGCTCGGCCTCCGGCAGCCCGGCATCCTGCGCGTGCTCGACGCCGCCGAGCTGTCGGACGGCACGCTGCGGATGCTCATGCTGACGGCCGCCCTCCTCACGACGGCCCCGCCCGAGCTCATGGTGCTCAACGAGCCGGAGACGAGCCTCCACCAGGACCTCCTGCCGGCGCTCGGCGAGCTCATCGCGGAGGCGTCGCGGAACGTGCAGATCCTCGTGGTCACCCACGCGCCGGGCCTCGCCGCCGCCGTGGCGGAGCACGCCGAGGCGGGCGAGCTGGTGCTGGAGAAGCCGTTCGGGGAGACGCGCCTCCGCGGGCAGGGGCTCCTCAGCGCGCCGTCGTGGGACTGGGGCTCGAGGTAGCGTCCACGGTCCTCCTTCCACCCGGCGCCTGCGCGAGCGCAGCGGGGGCTCCCGCACGGGCGTCGAGGCCGGTCACGACGACGACGCCCCCTGTCCGCCGCCCGGGAGGGCGGCGCGCAGGGGGCGTCGGGTGGGACGGGAGCGGGATCAGCGCCCGAACGCCGCCGAGGCGGGGCAGTCGAACGGGTCGCCGCCGGCCGACAGGCCCACGCGGTTGAGGTAGGCGACGACGATGCCGTACGAGGCCAGCAGCGTGGTCTCCGTGTAGGGGATCGAGTGCGTGGCGCAGTACTCCTTGGCGATGACCTGGGCCCGCTTGAGCGCCGGGCGCGGCATGTTCGGGAACAGGTGGTGCTCGATCTGGTAGTTGAGGCCGCCCATGTAGATGTCGGTCAGCCACGTGCTCTTGATGTTGCGCGACGTGAGCACCTGGCGGCGGAGGAAGTCGACCTTGGAGTCCTTCGGCAGGACGGGCATGCCCTTGTGGTTCGGGGCGAACGAGGCGCCCATGTACACGCCGAAGACCGCGAGCTGCACGCCGACGAAGGCGAAGGCCATGCCGACGGGGAGGAAGAAGAAGACGACCGCGAGGTACGCGATGATGCGCGTGGAGAGCATGGAGATCTCGAGCCAGCGCTTGTCGACCTTGCCACGGCCGAAGACGGTGCGGAAGCCGTGGACGTGCAGGTTGAGGCCCTCGAACATGAGGATGGGGAAGAAGGCGTAGCCCTGGTGGCGGGTGAACCAGCCGTAGACGCCCTTCGCGCGCGCCGCGTCCTCCGGGGTGAAGGAGATGACGTCGCGCTCGATGTCCGGGTCCTTGCCGAGGACGTTCGGGTTGGCGTGGTGACGGGAGTGCTTGGTCATCCACCAGGAGTAGCTGATGCCGACGAAGAGGTTGGCGAGCGTGCGGCCCGCGATGTCGTTGGCCTTGCCCGACTCGAACACCTGGCGGTGCGAGGCCTCGTGGGCGAGGAAGGCGAACTGGGTGAAGATGATGCCGAGCCCTGCGGCGATGAGGAGCTGGAACCAGCTGTCGCCGAGGAGCACGAAGCCCGCGCCCAGCCCGACGAGGGCCGTGGTGATGCCGGCGAACATGAGCACGTAGAAGCCGACGCGGCGGTTCAGGAGACCCGCGTCGCGGACCGTGTTCAGCAGGCCCGAGTACTCGGTGGTGGGGTTGGCCCCGCCGCCGCGCTTGGGTCGGGTCAGCACGATTCGGGGGGCTGAGGTGGTGTCTGTCATGGTCAGCTCGTTCGTCCGTGGCCTCTCGGCCAGGTGGAGCGGACCGCCCTCGGCGAGCCGCTGTCTGTCGACGTCGTGTCGGGACACGACGCAGGCGGCCGGGGATCTGGGGCAACCAGGACTCACACTCCCACAGCCGCTCCCGCATCGCACCAGGGAGACTCACAGCGCGGGCGGCGTGTCGCTGTCGATCCGCGACAGGGCCCCGTCCTGCCGCGGGTTACGGGCTGCTGGGCGGCTACGGCACGATGACCGCGCGGCCACGGACGCGGCCCGCGGCCAGCGCCGCGTAGGCGTCCGGGGCATCGTCGAGCGAGTACCGCTGCGTCTCGACGGTCACCTGGCCGGAGCGCGCGAGGTCGAGGACCTCGATGAGCTCGGAGCGGCTGCCCCAGTAGGGGATGCGCACGGCGGCGTCGAACGCGATGCGCCCGAAGCCGAGCTCGACGGACCCGCCGCCGATCCCGACGATCGTGACGTCGCCTCCGGCCTCGACCACCTGCACGGCGGTGGCCATCGTCGGCGCGGCGCCGACGAAGTCGAACACCGCCTGCACGCCGCGCCCGCCCGTGATGGCGCGGATGCCGTCGGCGGCGTCGGCGTCGCTGATGACGGTGTGGTGCGCGCCCACGTGCCGGGCCAGCTCGAGCTTCTCGTCGTCCACGTCGAGGGCGATGACGGTCGCGCCGCTCAGGGCGCGGAGGATCTGGATGCCGACGTGCCCGAGGCCGCCCGTGCCGATGACGACGGCGGTGGTGCCGGCGCCGAGCTTCGGGAGGGACGTCTTGATGGCGTGGTAGGGGGTGAGGCCGGCGTCGGTGAGGGAGACGTTCGCGACGGGGTCGAGGTCGCCGAGCGGGACCAGATGGCGGGGGTCGTCGACGATCATGTACTCCGCCATCGCGCCGGGGGCGCCGAGCCCGGGAGGCTGGATCCCCTCGGCGGCGGCGTTCTCGCAGTGGTTCTCGCGGCCCTCGGCGCAGGCGTGGCAGCGTCCGCAGCCCCAGGGCCCGTAGACGGCGACGGCGTCCCCGACGGACAGGTGCTCGACGCCGGCGCCGAGCTCCTCGACGACGCCCGCGCCCTCGTGGCCGAGCGTCAGGGGGAGCGGATAGCCGGCGGCGCGGTACTCCTCCTCCGACAGGCCCATGACGTACTCGTCGGAGTGGCAGACGCCGGCGGCGGTGATGCGGAGGAGGACCTGGCCGGGGCCGGGCGTCGGCTTCTCGATCTCGACGACCTCGGGGTGGGATCCGATGCGGGTGTACTGGAGTGCCTTCATCCACCCACCGTATTCGTCATGTGAGGGAACGTCCGCGCGTGTCGCCGCACCCGCGACGGACGGCGTTCAGGGGAGGCGGCTGCCGTGCGGCGGCGCCGGGGGAGGTGGTGCCGGCGGGCGCTCGGACTCGGGCAGGGCGAGCTCCGCGTCCGCGGCGTCGCGGAGGAGCGCCATGGGGCCGGCCGTGCGCGCCGACGTCCAGAGCCCGGAGACGGAGAGGAGCGCGTAGACCGGGAGGAACCAGCCGAGCATCCCGATGTCCCGGGTGACGGCGTAGGCCGGGGCGCCGAGCAGCACGAGCACGCCCATGACGACGGCGCCCGGCACGCCGACCGCGGCCGAGGCGATGGCGCGGCGGGACTCGGTCGCGACGCGCTCCGCGGTCCCGGGCTCGAGCGTCACCCGCCCGCGGGCGTCCACGGCGCGGTCGAGGAGCGCGGAGTCGCGCCAGGACGGGTGCGACCCGGTGACGGACGGGTGGCGGCGGATCGCGCGCGTGAGCCAGACCGACACCGGGATGATCGCGACGGCGGCGCCGACCATGATCCCGAGCAGCACGGCGGCCGCCGCCGACGTCGCCTCGCCGTCCGCGCGCGCGAGCACGGGCTGGATCAGCAGGGCCATCGCGGTGCCCGCCACGACGCCGGCGCCGAGCGCCAGGAGCCGGCGGCGCGGGGTCACGACCTCGGCGATCCACGCGACGAGCGCCCG
>NZ_JAVCVL010000057.1:0-13147 GCF_032917815.1 Clavibacter sp. MX14-G9D
GCACCGCGTCCGCCCGGGGGACGCGGGATGCCGAGGGTCCCCGGACCGGCCGCCGCACGGTCAGACGCGGGCCGCGGTGTCGCGGCCCGAGGCGAAGCGCGAGAGCGCGCCCGTGCGCGCGAGCGCGCGGGCGACCAGCCACGAGAGGAGACCCGCGACGACCGCGCCGGAGACCAGCGCCGCGACCGTGTAGACCGTGGCGAACACGGCCGACGAGCCCGGGTAGTAGGTGATGAGGTCGGTGATCGCCATGGCCAGCCCCGCGCCCATGCCGGCGAGGACGGCCACGTAGGCGCGCCAGTTCGCGTACAGGAAGACGAGGAGGACGAGCTCGGCGCCGAGGCCCTGGGTGAGGCCGGACAGCAGGGTGCCGACGCCCCACACGTTGCCGACCAGCATGGAGACGAACGCCGCGAGCAGCTCGCCGTAGAGGGCGGCGCCGGGCTTCCGGATCACGATGCCCGTGAGGACCCCGGCGAACAGCCAGCCGCCTCCCGCGAGCGCCTGCAGGCCCGGGAGGAGGGGCTCGAAGAAGCCGCCGATCGGCACGGAGGCCGTGTTCCAGAGGACGAAGACGAGCCCGGAGGCCACGCCGAGGACGCTGGCCACGACGATGTCGATGACGCGCCATCGGGAGCGGAGGCCCGAGCGGGGAGCGCGGGTCCCGTCGGCCGGGGAGGCGGAGGCGGGTGCGGTGGTCGGGGATGATGCGGTCACTGTCGTGCCCTTCTAGGTGGAGGGAGAGGGCACGGGTAGAGAAAGGAAACCTCCCTGCGCTGGCATGATCCAGATCAGGTTCGACGGTCGAAGATTGGGGATCTTCCTCTCAGCCCGGCTCACCGGACTCCCGTGTTCCCGCCGAGCATAGCGCCCGCGCGACCCGTCGCGGCGGCACCGTCCGCCGGGCGCGGACCGGGCCGCGCGGACCGGGCCGCGCGGGGCTGGACGCACGGGAGCGCGGGCACCCGAGGGCACCCGCGCTCCGCGGTGGTCGTGCGGTCGGCTACTTCAGCGTCTTGATGAGCTTGACCAGGACCTTGCCGGAGATCCAGATGACGGGGGTGGCCACGGCGAGCAGCGCGATGACGTTCGGCTGGAAGCGGACCTCGCCGTCGGTGGCGATGTAGGCGCCGAGCGGCCAGGTGGCGCCGCCGCCACCGCCGCCGCCGGCGACGTTGCCGTCGGAGTCGGGGAGGTCGCTGCCCCCGCCGAAGCCGTACCAGGCGAATGCCACGGGCACGATGGTCGAGCCGTCGATGTCGAGGGGGTCGCCGTAGACCGTCCCCACTCCGGCGTTCTTCACGTTCTCTGCGAGCTGTGCGACGAGGTTGGTCATGCGTCCCACCGTACCCCGCGGGACGCGCGGGATGCGGGTCGATCCGGGTCCTCACGGTACCCTCGCCCCTGGTGCGTCGCTGCGTCGCATCCGGCCCTCCCCGCCGCTGCGGCCGATGCGGATCCACCGCCTGCCCCGCCCCCGACGGATCGCGCCCCCGCGCGCCGTCGGCGGACGAGTCGACCCAACTGGAGGACCACTTGCACACCTGGCCCGGAAACCCCTATCCGCTCGGCGCGACCTTCGACGGGAGCGGCACCAACTTCGCGCTCTTCAGCGAGGTCGCCGAGGCGGTGCAGCTGTGCCTCGTCGACGAGGACGGCACCGAGACCCGCGTGGACGTCACCGAGGTCGACGCGCACGTCTGGCACTGCTACCTCCCGCACGTGCAGCCGGGACAGCGCTACGGCTACCGCGTCACCGCGCCGTACGAGCCGGAGGCCGGCCACCGCTCGAACCCGGCGAAGCTCCTCCTCGACCCGTACGCGAAGGCCACCTGCGGCGAGTTCGACTGGCACCCGTCGCTGTTCGCCTACGAGTTCGGCGACCCGGACAGCCGCAACGACGAGGACTCGGGCCCGCACATGATGCTCGGCGTCGTGGTCAACCCGTTCTTCGACTGGGACGGCGACCGCCTGCCCCGCACGCCCTACAGCGAGTCCGTCGTCTACGAGGCGCACGTCAAGGGCCTCACGCAGCTGAACCCGCGGGTGCCCGAGGAGCTGCGCGGCACCTACGCCGGCATCGCGCACCCCGCCGTCATCGACCACCTGCAGCACCTCGGCATCACCGCGATCGAGCTGATGCCCGTGCACCAGTTCGTGCAGGACAACACCCTGCTCGAGAAGGGGCTCCGGAACTACTGGGGCTACAACACCATCGGGTTCTTCGCCCCGCACAACGCCTACTCGTCCACCGGCGAGCTCGGGCAGCAGGTGCAGGAGTTCAAGTCCATGGTGCGCGCGCTGCACGCGGCGGGGATCGAGGTCATCCTGGACGTCGTCTACAACCACACGGCCGAGGGCAACCACCTCGGGCCCACCCTCTCCTTCAAGGGCATCGACAACCAGGCCTACTACCGGCTCATGGAGGACGACCCGACCTACTACATGGACTACACGGGCACCGGCAACTCCCTGAACGTCCGGCACCCGCACTCGCTGCAGCTGATCATGGACTCGCTGCGCTACTGGGTCACCGAGATGCACGTCGACGGCTTCCGCTTCGACCTGGCCTCGGCCCTCGCCCGCGAGTTCTACGACGTCGACAAGCTCGCCACCTTCTTCGAGCTCGTGCAGCAGGACCCGGTGGTGTCGCAGGTCAAGCTCATCGCCGAGCCCTGGGACGTGGGCCCCGGCGGATACCAGGTGGGCAACTTCCCGCCGCAGTGGACCGAGTGGAACGGCAAGTACCGCGACACCGTGCGCGACTTCTGGCGCGGCGAGGCCTCCTCGCTCGGGGAGTTCGCCGCCCGCATCACGGGATCCGCTGACCTGTACGAGCACTCGGGCCGCCGACCGGTCGCGTCCATCAACTTCATCACCGCGCACGACGGCTTCACGATCGCCGACCTCGTCAGCTACGACGAGAAGCACAACGAGGCCAACGGGGAGGGCAACGCCGACGGCGAGAGCCACAACCGCTCCTGGAACATGGGCGTCGAGGGGCCGACGGACGACCCGGCCGTCCTCACGCTGCGGGGCCGACAGCAGCGCAACATGCTCGCGACGATGATCCTGTCGCAGGGCGTGCCGATGATCCTGCACGGCGACGAGCTCGGCCGCACCCAGCAGGGCAACAACAACACGTACGCGCAGGACAACGAGATCAGCTGGGTGCACTGGGACCAGGCCGACCAGCCGCTCGCGGAGTTCACGGCGTCGGTCGTGCGGCTCCGCAAGGAGCACCCGACCTTCCGCCGCGGGCGCTTCTTCGACGGGCGTCCCGTGCGTCGCGGCGAGGGCGAGCCGCTGCCCGACATCGTGTGGCTCGACGCCGACGCGACGCCCATGTCGGACGACGACTGGGGGTCCGGCCTCCGCGCCATCGGGATGTTCCTCAACGGCAACGGGATCCGCGGGCGCGACCGCCGTGGCGAGGACATCTACGACACGCACTTCCTGCTCTACTTCAACGCCCACGACGCCCCCGTCGCGTTCACGCTCCCGTCGGACGAGTACGCGGACGCCTGGGAGACCGTGATCGACACCGCGGGCGTCGGAGCCGACTCGACGGCCCTCCGCGCGAGTAGCGTCGTCGATGTGCAGGCCAAGGCCCTCGTGGTGCTCCGTGCCTACACGGAGCCCGAGGTGGAGCCCGACCACTCGGTCGCGGCGAGCCTCGCCGTCCTCACCCACGCGCAGGCCGACCGGCCCGCCGCAGAACCAAGGAGCGACATCAGTTGAGAACCCCCATCTCCACCTACCGGTTCCAGGTGCGGGAGTCCTTCGACCTCGCCGCGGTCGCCGACCAGCTGCAGTACGTGAAGGACCTCGGGGCGGACTGGGTGTACCTGAGCCCCATCCTCACGGCGGAGCCCGGATCCGACCACGGCTACGACGTCGTCGACCACTCGCAGGTCGACCCTGCGCGCGGCGGCGCGGCGGGCATGGCGGCCGTGGCGGCCCGCGCGCACGAGCTCGGCCTCGGCGTGCTCGTCGACATCGTCCCGAACCACGTCGGCGTCGCCACCCCCGTCGAGAGCCTCTGGTGGTGGGACCTGCTCACGCACGGCACCGCGAGCCGCTACGCGGACGCGTTCGACGTGGACTGGGACTTCGGCGGCGGCAAGGTCCGCATCCCCGTCCTCGGGGACGGCGACGACGAGCTCGACCGCCTCACGCTCGTCCGCGGCGACGACGGCACCGTGGAGCTGCGCTACTACGACACCCGCTACCCCGTGGCCCCCGGCACCGCCGAGGACGACGCGGACGCGCGGACCGTGCACGCGCGCCAGTCCTACGAGCTGGTCAACTGGCGCCGCGCGGACGCCGAGCTCAACTACCGCCGCTTCTTCGCGGTCAACACGCTCGCCGGGATCCGCGTCGAGCTGCCGCACGTGTTCGAGGAGTCGCACGCGGAGATCTCCCGCTGGTTCCGGGAGGGGCTCGCCGACGGCCTGCGCGTCGACCACCCGGACGGCCTGCTCGACCCCAAGGCGTACCTGGACGACCTCGCGCGCATCACCGACGGCGCCTACGTTCTCGTCGAGAAGATCCTCGAGCCCGGCGAGGCGCTCCCCACCGACTGGGCGACCGCCGGAACGACGGGCTACGACGCGCTGGCCGAGATCGACCGCGTGCTCGTCGACCCCGACGGCCAGGTCGAGCTCGACCACCTCGACGCGTCGCTCCGCGGCCTCCCCCAAGGCGAGGTCGTCAGCTGGGCCGACATGATCCGCGGGACCAAGCGCGGCATCGCCGACGGGATCCTCCGGAGCGAGGTGCTCCGCCTCGAGCGCCTCGTGGAGGACGCCCCCGCGGACGCCGCCGACGCGATCGCGGAGCTGCTCGCCACCTTCCCCGTCTACCGCAGCTACCTCCCCGGCGGCCTCGCGCACCTGGAGCAGGCGGCCGACGCCGCCCGCGCCAGTCGACCCGACCTCGCCGGCACCATCGACGCGCTCATGCCGCAGCTCTCGGACCCCGCCACGGCCGTCGCCCAGCGCTTCCAGCAGACGAGCGGCATGGTCATGGCGAAGGGCGTCGAGGACACCGCGTTCTACCGCTACTCCCGCCTCGTGTCCCTCAACGAGGTCGGCGCCGACCCGTCGATCTTCGCGATCGGCGTCGACGACTTCCACGCACGCCAGCAGGAGCGGCACCGCATCGCGCCGCACGCCATGACCACGCTGTCCACGCACGACACGAAGCGCGGCGAGGACGTCCGCGCCCGGATCGACGTGCTGTCCGAGGCGCCCGAGGCCTGGCGCGAGGCCCTCGAGCAGCTCCGCGAGGTCGCGCCGACCGGTGACGGGCCGTTCGAGAACCTGCTGTGGCAGACCCTCGTCGGCACCTGGCCCGCCTCCCGCGAGCGCCTGCACGCGTACGCCGAGAAGGCGTCCCGCGAGGCGGGCGACTCCACCATGTGGACCGCGCCGGACGAGGCCTTCGAGGAGCGCATGCACGCGCTCGTCGACTCGGCCTTCGACGACCCGCGCGCCCGCAGCGTCGTGGCCGGCCTCTACGACCGGCTGTCCGGCCCCGGCTGGTCGAACGCGCTGGCGGCGAAGGCGATCCAGCTGACGGCCCCGGGCATGCCCGACGTGTACCAGGGCAGCGAGCTGTGGGAGACGAGCCTCGTGGACCCGGACAACCGCCGCGAGGTCGACTTCGGCATGCGCCGCGCCGCCCTCGACGCGGTCCTCGCGGGCGCCGAGCCCGCGATCGACGAGACGGGGGCCGCCAAGCTCCTCGTCACGGCCCGCGCGCTGCGCCTCCGACGCGACCACCCGGAGCTCTTCTCGGGCTACGAGCCCCTGCACGCGACGGGCGACGCCGCGGCCCACGTCATCGCGTTCGACCGCGGCGGCGCGATCACCGTCGCGACCCGCCTCCCCGTGGGACTCGAGACCGGCGGCGGGTGGGGCGCGACCGCGCTCGCGCTGCCGGAGGGCGACCTCGTCGACCACGTCAGCGGACGCCGCCTGCAGGGCGGTCGCGTCTCCGTCGCGGCGCTCCTCGCCGACTACCCCGTCGCGATCCTCGCGCCCGCATCCACCGCCGCCGACCTCACCTCCGGGAGCTGAGCATGACCGACGACCGCTTCGACATCTGGGCCCCGAAGGCCCGCACCCTCGCCCTGTCCGTGGGCGACGAGCGCCTGCCGCTCTCCCCCGTGGGCGACGGGTGGTGGACCCTCGACGCCGAGCGCGCCGAGGCCCTGCCCTCCGGCGACCTCGACTACGGCTACCTCGTGGACGACGCCGACACCGCCGTGCCGGACCCCCGCTCGCGACGCCAGCCGGACGGCGTCCACGGACGCTCGCGCACCTACGACCCCTCGACCTTCGCGTGGACGGACCAGGCGTGGACCGGCCGCCGCCTCGCCGGGGCCGTCATCTACGAGATGCACATCGGGACGTTCACGCCCGAGGGCACGCTCGACTCCGCCATCGACCGGCTCGACCACCTCGTCGCGCTCGGCGTGGACCTCGTGGAGGTCCTCCCGGTCAACGGCTTCAACGGCACGCACAACTGGGGCTACGACGGGGTGCTCTGGTACGCCGTCCAGGAGACGTACGGCGGCCCCGAGGCCTACCAGCGGTTCGTCGACGCGTGCCACGCCCGCGGTCTGGGCGTGGTCCAGGACGTGGTCTACAACCACCTCGGCCCCTCGGGCAACTACCTGCCCGAGTTCGGCCCGTACCTGCACGAGGCCTCGGCCAACACCTGGGGGTCCAGCCTCAACCTCGACGGCGAGGACTCCGGTCCCGTCCGCGAGTACATCATCGACAACGCGCTGATGTGGCTCGGCGACTACCACGTGGACGCGCTGCGCCTCGACGCGGTGCACGCGCTCGTGGACCACACCGCGACGCACCTCCTCGAGGAGCTCGCGGTGCAGGTCGACGTCCTGGCGGCGCACGTCGGGCGGCCGCTCACACTCATCGCGGAGTCCGACCTCAACGACCCGAAGCTGATCACCTCGCGCGAGGCGCACGGCTACGGCCTCGACGCGCAGTGGAGCGACGACTTCCACCACGCGGTCCACGTGGCGCTCACGGGCGAGACGACCGGCTACTACGAGGACTTCGCCTCCCTGGGCGCCCTCGCCAAGGTGCTCACGCGCGGGTTCTTCCACGACGGCACGTGGTCGTCGTTCCGGGGCCGCGTCCACGGGCGGCCGCTCGACACCGAGCGGATCCCGACGCACCGCCTCGTGGTCGCGAACCAGAACCACGACCAGATCGGCAACCGCGCCACGGGCGACCGACTCACGGCGACGCTCGACGAGGGCGGACTGGCGCTGGCCGCGGTGCTCACGCTCACGTCGCCCTTCACGCCCATGCTCTTCATGGGCGAGGAGTGGGGCGCCACCACCCCGTGGCAGTTCTTCACGTCGCACCCGGAGCACGACCTCGGCGAGGCGACCGCGAAGGGCCGCATCGAGGAGTTCGCGAAGATGGGCTGGGACGAGTCCGTCGTGCCGAACCCGCAGGACCCCTCGACGTTCGAGGACTCGAAGCTCGACTGGGCCGAGCTCTACGGGACGGAGGCGGCCGACTCGCGCCACGCGCGCCTGTTCGCGCTCTACAGCGAGCTCATCCGCCTCCGCCGGGCGCACCCCGACCTCACCGACCCCCGGTTCGCCGAGGTCGAGGTCGAGGTGCACGAGGAGGCGCGACTGCTCGTCATGGACCGCGGCGAGCTCTCCATCGTGGTGAACCTCTCCGACGAGGAGCGCCGCGTGCCCGTGGTGGGCGAGCGGCCCGCGCTGCTGCTCGCGACGGCGCCCGGCGTCGCCCTCGGCGACGACGAGGTGGTCCTGCCGGCGCGCACGGCCGCGATCCTCGGCCCGGTGGCGGACTCCTCGGAGGCGCTGCTCGCCTGATCGCCGCGGGGAGGAGGGGCGGCCGATGCCGCGCCACCTCCCCGCGTCCGGACGCGTCGGCGCGCGCCCGGACGACCTCTCCCTGCATGCTAGGTTCGAGCTGGCCGGGGCTGGGGGGCACGCCGACGATGTTCCCGCGCGTCGGTATGCGGCATCCCCCTTCGACGAAATGGACTTCCCGTGCGCATATCTGTCATCGGCTGCGGCTACCTCGGAGCCGTCCACGCGGCGAGCATGAGCCGCCTGGGCCACGAGGTCGTCGCGGTCGACGTGGACGCCGCCAAGGTCGCCGCGCTCCAGTCCGGCGTCGCGCCGTTCTTCGAGCCCGGGCTGCCGGAGCTGCTCACCGAGCAGCTCGCCACGGGCCGCCTCCGCTTCACGACCGACATCGCCGAGGCCGCCGGCGCACGCGTGCACTTCGTCGCCGTCGGGACGCCCCAGCGACGCGGGGAGAACGCGGCGGACCTCACGTACGTCGACGCGGCGATCGACGCGCTGCTCCCCCACCTCGCCGAGGGCGACGTCATCGCGGGCAAGTCCACCGTGCCCGTCGGCACCGCGCGCCGTCTGGCCGAGCGCGTGCAGGAGCGCGTGCCCGGCGCGATCCTCATGTGGAACCCCGAGTTCCTGCGCGAGGGCTTCGCCATCGAGGACACGCTCACCCCCGACCGCTTCGTCTACGGCCTCCCCGCGGGCGAGGCCGGCGAGACCGCCCGCGCGGCGCTCGACGAGGTGTACGCGACGGCGCTCGGCACCGGCACCGCGCGGGTCACGACCGACTACGAGACGGCGGAGCTGGTGAAGGTGTCCGCCAACGCGTTCCTCGCCACGAAGATCTCCTTCATCAACGCCATGGCCGAGGTCTGCGAGGCCACCGGCGCCGACGTGACGCAGCTCGCGGACGCGATCGGCTACGACGACCGCATCGGACGCCGCTTCCTCAACGCCGGCATCGGCTTCGGCGGCGGCTGCCTCCCGAAGGACATCCGGGCGTTCATGGCCCGCGCGGGCGAGCTCGGCGCCGACCAGGCGCTGACGTTCCTGCGCGAGGTGGACTCCATCAACATGCGCCGCCGCGTGCGCGCCGTCGACGTCGCCCGCGAGGTCTGCGGCGGATCCCTGCTCGGCCGCAACGTGGCCGTGCTCGGCCTCGCCTTCAAGCCCGAGTCGGACGACGTGCGCGACTCGCCGGCGCTCAGCATCTCCGCGCAGCTCCAGCTGCAGGGCGCCCGCGTGCTCGCGACGGACCCCTACGCGAACGAGAACTCACGCCGCCGGTTCCCGGAGCTCACCTACGTCGACACGTGGCAGGAGGCGGCACGCGACGCCGACGTCGTCATGCTGCTCACCGAGTGGAAGCAGTACCGCGCCATCGACCCGGCGGAGCTCAAGGCCATCGTGTCGACGCCGGTCATCGTCGACGGCCGCAACTGCCTCGACCCGATCGCGTGGCGCGCGGCGGGCTGGCGCTACCGGGGCATGGGCCGGCCCTAGCGCCCCGCAGTCCGGGCAATGCCGCCGGACGGCGTCCGGGGTCACGCCGCAGATGCGGCCTCGCGAGGGACGTCCGGCCGCGGACGTCAGCCGCCGGACGTCGCCGCGGCGCCGAAGACCGCGGCGCCGGCGGCCAGCAGGAACACGAGCACGACCACGGGGATCAGCAGCAGGATGCCGTTGAGGATCAGGCCCGCGACCGCGAACCCGCGTCCGGCCGGCTCCCGTCGGATGCCCACGATGCCGAGGACGAGGCCCACGATGGGGCAGAGGAACGTCCAGAAGAAGACGACCGAGACCAGGCCGATGACCATCGACGCGACGCTGAGGCCCTTCGGCGGCGCGGCCGCGTAGACCGGTTGGCCCCAGGCCGCGTACGCGGGGGCGGGAGGCACCGGTGCCGGCGCCAGGCCGTACGGCGCGGGTGCCGATCCGTACGGCGCGGGTGCCGAACCGGACGGCGCGGGTGCCGACGCCGAGCCGTCCGGCGCGGGTGCCGGTCGCACGGCCGGGGGCTGAGGCCCCGGTGCAGGCGCGGGCACGTCCGGCAGCGCCGTCTCGGGCTCGACGTGCCCCGTGCGCGGGGCGGATGCGGATCGGTCGTCGGGAACGGGAGCGGCGGGATCGGTCATCGTGGTCCTCGTCAGTCGGGCGGGTGTCCCGGGAGGGTACCGCGGGCGGCCGCCTCGGTGCGAGGATCCGACACCGTCGCGCCCCTCGACCCGGGACGGCGGAGCAGCGACGCCGGCCCGATGGCCCCGCGGCCGAAGCGCTGGGCGGCCTGGTCGACCGTGCGCTCGGCCTCGCGCCAGCCCTCGTCGACGTCCCACAGCGCCACGGGGCGGCTGTCGGCGTCGTCGAGCTGCTCGGCGCGCACCCCCACGAGGCGGACCCTGTCCCCCGGCCGGGCGACCTGCTCGTACACGTCACGGATCTCGTCGTAGATGCGCCGGGCCACGTCCGTGGGCTCGGACAGCGTGCGCGAGCGCGTGATGGTGCGGAAGTCGGAGTACCGGAGCTTGAGCGAGACGGTGCGCGCGGTGAGGCCGGCCCTCCGCAGTCGCTCGGCGACGCGCGTGGCCTGCCCGAGGAGCTCCCGCCGAACGATCTCCGGGTCGGTCACGTCGTCGTGGAACGTGTTCTCGTGGCCCATGCTCTTCTCCTCGCGGTGCGTGCTCACGCGGCGGGGGTCGCGGCCCCAGGAGAGGTCGTGCAGGCGGGCGCCGGCGGACTCGCCGAGCATCGACTGCAGGGCGGGCAGGGGCGTGTCGGCGATGTCCGCGACGGTGCGGAGACCCCGCCGCACGAGCGCCTCCTCCGTCGTCCTCCCGACGCCCCAGAGCGCGCCGACGGGCAGCGCGTGGAGGAACGGCAGCGTCTCTGCCGCGGGGACGACCAGCAGCCCGTCGGGCTTGCAGCGCGTGCTCGCGAGCTTGGCGACGAACTTGGTGGACGCCGCGCCGACGGAGCAGGTGAGGCCCGTCTCCGCGTGCACGCGGCGTCGGATCATCGCGCCGATCTCGGCGGGCGGGCCGAACAGCCCCCGGGCGCCCGCGACGTCGAGGAACGCCTCGTCGATGCTGAGCGGCTCGACGAGCGGCGTGACGTCGCGGAAGATGCCCATGACGACCTTCGACCAGTGCGCGTACTTCTCCATGTGCCCGCCGATGACGGTCGCCTGGGGGCAGAGCCGGAGGGCCTGCGCCATGGGCATGGCGGACCGGACGCCGAACCGCCGGGCCTCGTACGTGGCGCTCGTGACCACGCCGCGACCGGAGGACCCGCCGACGATGACGGGCGTGCCCCGCAGCTCGGGGCGGTCGAGCAGCTCGACGGCCGCGAAGAAGGCGTCCATGTCGACGTGCAGGATGGTGGCCTCGGAGTCGTCCGCGCTCGCGTCGGACGTGCGCCGGGTCGATCCGTCCTGCCTGCTCATGTCGTGTCCACGCTAGCCGTGCCCTCCGACATCCGACGCCGCGCGGGCCTCGCGGAGCGCGGGCCGCTCAGGCCGCGGGCCGCTCCCGGTGGCCCGCGTCGTCGCCCCGACCCGGATGCGGGTCGGCGGGGGCCGAGCCGGAGGTCGCGGGCTCGTCGGCGAGCCGCGCGATGCGCTTCAGGGCGGCCTCGTGGCTGGTGGACTGCTCTCCCATGACCCGCCCGGCGACGCCGAGCATCACGCGGGTCGAGGCGAGGGCCGGCAGCGGGAAGGGGCCGAACGACGCCCGGTCGAGGCCGAGGAGCTCCCGGTAGCGCGGTTCCAGCGACGCCACGGCGCCGGCGAAGAGGACCCGGTAGGCCGGGAGCATCGAGGCGCGCAGAGGCGGCTCGCGGAGGAACGAGATCGTCTCCCGGGTGCGCTCGTCGGCACGGAGGAGGCCCTGGTCGTGGAAGGCGTCGATCTGCGCGTGCAGCTCCGCGTGGGAGCGCGGCGGCGCCTCGACGCCCATCAGCTCGCCGGCCTTGGCCCACTCGGCGACGTACCGGTCGGGACCGCCGGGGATCGGGGGCCCCCACTGCAGGTGCGTGCTGAGGAAGGCGTCGGTGAAGACGATGTGGACCCAGGACAGGAGGTCGGGGTCGTTGGCGCTGTAGGGGCGCTCGACGCCGCGCCCGTCGACGAAGGTGCCCTGCACCTTGCGGTGGTACCCGCGGACGCGGCGGCTGACGTCGACCGCCGTGTCGCGGTCGCCGAACGAGGTGGTCACCACCCAGCGGACCGTGCCGGCGAGCCGGCCGAGCGGGTCCTCCCGGTAGCGCGACCAGTCGTGCACGCCCGCCATGGCGCCGGGGTGGAGCGTCTGCATGAGGAGGGCGCGGATCCCGGCGACGAGCGACGGCATGCCGCCGTGCACGGCCCAGACGGCGGACCCGGGGCCGAACCAGCCCTCGTCCTCGCCCTGCTCCAGGTCCTGGATCCACTGGGGCCGGCCCTCGGAGTCCGCGGAGAACGTCTCCAGGATGTGGGACTTCCAGCGCTCCGCGAATCTGCTCACGTCCACGAACCTATCCCTAGGTCCGCGCCGTGAGGAGGCCACCGCGCCCGCGATGCCCGCGGGGGCCATGACGGCTCTCTGGACGCCACCCCCGTGCGGGGGGCGCGGTCCCGGACGGGGTCGTCACGCATCGAGGAGCGCCACCAGCGCGGCCACCGTGCGGGCGTTCCGCGCCGTGACGGACACTCCCAGCCCCCGCCAGAAGGACGCGGGCACCCGCGACCGGGAGACGCCGTCGGGGTGCCAGGAGTAGACGGCGTCCGGCGCGACCTCGACGAGGTCGGGGGCGATCTCGTCGGCGGGCGGCGCGGGCGGCGACGGCCGCTGCGGCCGGTCGAGGAACGACACGATGAGCCGGGAGGGATCGTCCGCGATCCCCGCGAACGGGATGCCCGCGGCGATCCGCCGGAAGTCGTCGGCGGCGACCAGGTGCACGTCGGCGGTGACGCCGGTGGCGAGCCGCACGGCGTCCTCGATCGCGACCGCCGCCCCCCGTCCGGGAGGCCGGTCGTGGTCCACCACCGCGTTGCCGCTGCGCAGGTGCGTCCGGACGCCCCGGTACCCGAGGCCCTCGAGGGCCGCGGTCAGGTCCGCCATGGGCACCTGCTTCGCCCGCCCGACGTTGATCCCGCGCAGCAGCACGACCGTCCGCTCCACGTGCCACCCGCTCCCCGCGGCTCCGTCGCCGTCCGCACCAGTGTGCCCCGCGCGGGCCGCGAGCGGTACGGCCGGGGCTCCGGCGGACGGGCCGCCCGCGTCCGCGCCGCCCTCC
>NZ_JAVCVL010000058.1:0-13048 GCF_032917815.1 Clavibacter sp. MX14-G9D
AGGTCGCGGAGCTCCGCGCCCGGGTCGACCGCGAGACCGACGGCGCCCGGCGCGACGCGGCCGACCTCGCCCGGGAGACCGTCCTCGCCCGCGGCGCGCTCGACCGCGAGCTGGCCGATGCACGGGCCCGCCACGACGAGTCCGTCGCGGAGGAGCGCGCGGACCTCGACCGCGACGTCCGCGAGACCGAGGAGCGCCTGCGGCTCGACGAGGAGACGCAGCGCATCGCCCTGGCGCGGCTCGACGAGCAGACCCGCGCCGACCTCGACCGCGAGATCGAGCAGGCGCGCACGGACTGGGAGCGCGAGCTGCAGGCGTCGCGCGACGACTTCGACCGGCGGATCCACGCGGAGCGCACCGCGTTCGACCGCGACGTGGAGGAGACCCGCGCGGCCCTCGAGCGCGAGATCGCCGAGACGCGCGAGGCGCTCGACCTCGAGGTGGCGACCGTGCGCGGCGACCTCGTCCGCGACGTCGACGAGGCGCGGACGGACCTGGCCCGCGACATCGCCCAGGGGACCGAGACCCTCGAGCGCGAGACGCGCGCCACGCGCGCCCAGCTGGAGCTGGAGGCCGTCACCGCGCGCTCCGCGCTGGAGCGCGAGATCGCCGAGGCCGAGGCGCTGGAGGCCGACCGCCGCGAGGCCGAGCGGCTGCGCCTCGAGCGCGAGGCCGCCGACGTCCGGCGCGGGATCGCCGCCGAGGCCGAGGAGGCGCGCCTCCTCCTCAGCCGCGAGATCGAGCAGGGCCACCTCGACCTCGATGCCGAGATCACCGCCCGGCGCGACCACGACGCCCGCGAGACGGCCGAGCGCCAGCGCGACGCCGCCGACCGCACGGCCGCGTACCTCGCGGAGGCCGAGGCGCGCCTCCAGGAGGTCACGGCGCTCCTGACCTCCACGCGCGAGGAGGCCGAGGCCCTCGCGGTGGAGAGCCGCGAGTCCGCGCGGAAGGCGCGGGAGGACGCCGACCACGACGCCCGCGCCGCCGTCGCCGAGGCGGAGCGCCGCGCGCGCGAGACCGTCGCCGACGCCGACCGCCGTGCCCGTGAGGCCGTCGCCGACGCCGAGGAGCGCCTCGACCGCATTAGGATCGAGCGCGAGGCGGTGGCCGCGTACCTCGAGAACGTCCGCGGCGTGCTGACCCAGGCGGACGGCTCCTCCTCCGACGAAGCATCCCGCACCGCGCGCTGAGCGCCCGCCGACTCGGAAGAGCCCACGTGAAGATCCAGAACCCCTACCGGCTCGGCCTGCTCGCGGGTCTCGGCGTCCTCACCGCGCTCGTCATCGGCGGCGCCCTGGTCTCGCTCGGGACCGTCCTCACCTACGTGGGCACGGCGATCTTCCTGGCGCTCGGCATCGACCCGCTGGTCACGTTCCTCGAGCGCAAGGGCGTGCCCCGCCCGCTCGCCATCCTCGTCATCTTCCTCGTGCTGCTCGGCTCCCTCGCGGGCATCCTGCTCGCGGTCATCCCGGTCGTCGTCAACCAGGCGAGCCTCCTCGTGACGCAGATCGTCGAGTACGCGCAGAGCGTGAGCGGCGACCAGTTCATCGAGAACCTCCAGTCGTTCGTGCCGCGCGAGGTCTTCGACGTGCAGAGCGGCGCCGACCAGCTCATCCAGTACCTCACCAACGCGGCCAACGTCGCGACCATCACGGGCAACGTCCTCAACGTCGCCTTCACGATCGGCAACTTCCTGTTCGGCATGGTCATCATCGTGATCCTCACGATGTACTTCACGGCCTCGCTGAACTCGTTCAAGAGCGGCCTGTACAAGCTCGTGCCGGCCACCCGGCGCGCGCGCTTCGCCGACATCGCGGAGCAGATCACCCAGTCCGTCGGCCGCTACGTCACCGGCCAGGTGGGGCTCGCCCTCTGCAACGGCGTCCTCAGCTTCATCTACCTGAGCATCGTGGGCGCGGCGCTGCCCGCCGTGTGGGCGTTCATCGCATTCCTGTTCTCGCTGCTGCCGCTCGTCGGCACCATCACGGGCTCGGCGCTCATCGTCCTCGGGCAGATCGTGCTCCTGCCCGAGTCGATGAACACCTGGATCGCCGTGGCCGTGTACTACCTCGTCTACATGCAGATCGAGGCGTACGTGCTGAGCCCGAACATCATGAACCGGGCCGTCAAGGTGCCGGGCGTCATCGTCGTCATCGCGGCGCTGACGGGCGGCACCCTGCTCGGCGTGCTGGGCGCGCTCATCGCCGTGCCGGTCGCCGCGGCGGTGCTGCTCATCATCCGCCAGGTCGCCATCCCGCTCCAGAACGAGCGCTGACCCCCTCGCACCGGGCGCGTCCCGGATCGGGGCGGGCGGGCCGCTCCCCCGGCTCGCGCGCAGGGGCGGATGCCCACGCGTCAGCGCGCGGGCGGCCACCCGGTCGGGAGCGGCAGCGCCCCCGGGTTCACCGTGCGGACGATCTCGGTGAGCACGCGTGACACCTGGCTCTCCCCCACCCACAGGTGCTTGGCGCCGTCCACGGCGATCAGCTCCGCCTCCGGGACCGACGCGAACCGCGCGCGGGCCTCGGCGGGCTGCAGGAAGTCGTCGTGCTCGGGCACGAGGATCACGAGGCGGCGTGCATCGCCGTGCCAGGCGGCCACCTCCTCCGCCGATGCCCGGTGCAGCGGCGGGGACAGCAGGATCGCGCCCTCCACCGGGTGCTCCCGACCGTGCCGCAGCGCGACCTCGGTGCCGAAGGACCAGCCGACGATCCACGGCGCGGGCAGACCGCGCTCGGCGACGAGGTCCATCGCGGCGGCCAGGTCGTGGCGCTCGCCCTCGCCCCCGTCGAAGGCGCCGTCGCTCGTGCCGCGCGCCGACGTGGTGCCGCGCGTGTTGAAGCGGAGCACGGCGAGGTCCGCCATCGCGGGCAGCCGCAGCGCCGCCTTCCGCAGCACGTGGGAGTCCATGAAGCCGCCGGCCGTCGGCAGCGGGTGCAGGGTCACGAGCGTGGCGACGGGTTCCCGGTCCGCCGGCAGGGCGAGCTCGCCGACGAGCGTGAGGCCGTCGGCCGTGCGCAGCTCGACGTCCTCGCGGCGGGCGGGGAGCTCGGTGGAGCTCGTGATGGGGCGGGGAGCGGTGTCCGTCATGAGACCTTCCAGCAGTGGGTGTGCCAGTGGCGGCGGGCGGCGAGGTCGCTCTGCTCGCCCATCATCCCGTCGGCGCGCCAGGCCACGACGTGCGCGTGGCCGGGCTCGATGTCGAGCGTGCAGCCGGGGCAGCGGTAGACCTTGAGGGCCCGGGCGGCCGAGACTGGCTGCACGTTCCACACGCGTCCGCGCCGGGTCTCGGTGTGCTGCGAGCCGCTCAGGAGCCGCGTCAGCACGTCCTCCTCCTCGGCTTCGCGCAGCCTCCTCCCCCGGGGTCGATTGCTGCGCGGCATGATCCGATCCTAGGCCGACCCGGCGCGCCTCCCGTCAGCCGGCGTCGCCCTGCCGGCCGAGGCGGGCCTCCTCCTGGTCGAGGATCCTCTGCGCCCGGGCGAGCACGCGCGAGGGGTGCTCCCCGGTTCCACGGGCCTCCCGGAGGGCCTCGCGCTCGGCGTCGAGGGCCTTCCGCCGGAGGAGGAGGTAGGCGGCGCGCGGCGTGAGGGCCGCGTCCGCGTCGGCCGCCATGTCGTCGGCCCGCTCCGCGACCCGCTCGGCCTTCATCGCCGTGTCCCGGCGCACGCGCTCGACGGTCTCGTCGTCGACCACGGTCCCCTCCGGCAGGGCGCGCACCCCCTCGTCGACGGCGCGGATGCCCGCCAGGGTGAGCTCCCCGACGAGCTCGGCGAGGTGCCGCTGGTCCTCCACGGCGTCGCTCCCGCGGATCCCGCTCAGGCGGATGACGGTGGGCAGCGTGCCTCCGTTGACGAGGAGCGAGCCGATGGCCACCGTGAACGCGATGAGCACGAGCTGCGCCCGGTACGGCGTCTCCGAGGGCAGCGACTGCGCCGCCGCGAGCGTCACCACGCCGCGCATGCCCGCCCAGCCGAGCACCAGCCCGCCCCGCCAGCCGAGCCCCTGCGATCGGAGGGCCCGGAGGTCCGCGCCGCGTCGACGGAGGATCCGCGCGGCGGCCCGCTCCCGACGCGAGGGCCGCGCGTCGCCACGCGCGCTCCGCAGCCGCTCGAGTCCGCGACGGACCCGCCGCGTGCGCGCCGCCACGTGCGCCTCGTGGCGTCGGAGCCCGAGCAGGAGCGGCACCAGGAACCCGAATCGCAGGAGGGTCAGGACGATCAGGGTGAGGATCCCGTAGCCCACGGCCGTGCCGACGCCGAGGTCGGCCTCGTGCACCTCGTCGACGATGTCCCGCAGCTCGAGGCCCATGAGCAGGAAGACGCCGTTCTCGAGGAGGAAGAGCACGGTCCGCCAGTTGAGCCGCTCGTTGATGCGCGAGGGCGCCGACAGCGTCGACGCGCTGCGGTGCCCCGACCAGATGCCCGCCGCCACCACCGCGAGCACGCCGGAGGCGCCCACCTCCTCCGCGGGGATGAACGCGACGAAGGGAACGGCGAACGAGATGGCCGTGTCGAGCACGGGGTCGTCGAGCCGGCGCCGCACCTCGGTGGTCACGACGCCGACCACGAGGCCGATCGCCAGCGCGCCGACGGCGGAGAGGAGGAAGCCGCCGGCGGCCGCCCACAGGTCCACGGACGCGCCGACTGCGGCGATGGAGGTGCGGAGGAGGACGAGCGCGGTCGCGTCGTTGACCAGGCCCTCCCCCTCCAGCACCGTGACGAGCCGCGGAGGCAGGCCCAGTCGGCGGGCGATGCTCGTGGCCGCGACGGCGTCGGGCGGGCTCACGACGGCGCCGAGCGCGAGCGCGCCCGCGAAGGAGAGGTCGGGGAAGAGCGCGTACAGCAGCAGCCCGATCCCGAAGGCCGAGACGAGCACCAGGACGACGGACAGGCTGATGATCGTGCGGAGGTTCCGGCGCAGGTCCACGAGCGGCACGGTCACGGCCGCCCCGTAGAGCAGGGGCGGCAGCACGCCGGCGAGGATGAGCTCGGGCGGGACCTCGACGGGCGGCACGCCGGGCAGGAACGAGATGCCGACGCCGACGAGCACCAGCACGAGCGGCGTCGCCACCCGGATCCGCCGTGCCAGGAGCGTGACGGCGACGAGGATCGCGATCCCGGCGACGCCGAGAGCCGCGTAGTCCATGCCCCGAGGCTAGCCCGCGCCGGGATGCGCCGACGTCACGTCCGACGGGAGCGGCGACTCCAGCGGGTCAGTACCAGTTCTTCAGGACGCTGTGCGCCTTCGCGCCGCACGGGGAGCCGTAGCGCGAGTCGATGTAGCCGAGGCCCCAGGTGATCTGCGTGGCGGGGTTCGTCTGCCAGTCCGCGCCGGCCGAGGCCATCTTGCTGCCGGGCAGGGCCTGCGGGATGCCGTAGGCGCCGCTCGGGTTGTAGGCGTTGACGCGCCACCCGGACTCCTTGGTCCAGAGGTAGTCGAGGCATGCGTACTGGTCGTCGCCCATGCCCCGCGAGGCCAGGATGCTGCGGGCGATGCCCTTCGCGCTCCCGGGGTCCGGGATGGCGATGGCGCCTCCGCCGGAGCCGGCGCCCGGGGACTTGGCGGCCGAGCCGGACCCGGTGGACGGCGACGGCGTCTCCACGGGCGGCGGCGGCGGGGGCGGCGGCGGCGCCACGCCTTCGAAGCCCGGCTCGATGTCCACGGCCGTCGCCGCGTCCGCGACCGTGATGCTCTGGGCGTCCGCGCGGGCGAGTTGGGCGACCGTCGTCTGGTACTCCTGGTACTGGGGGTTCGCGACCGCTCCGGATGTCGGATCGACCACGTTCACCATCATGAACGCGGCGGCGGCGCCGAAGGCGATGGTGGGGGCTACCACACGCGAGAACGCCGATCGCCGTCGCGGGACCGACCTCGGCGCGGCGGTGAGCGGCTGGCGAGGAGCGAGATCGTGCGCGTGTCTACCCATGTCTGGGGACGACTTTACCGAACCGTTACCCGGATGGCGACTCCTGGAGCGGATCGGGGGCAGGCACCCAGGGGCGCTGAGCGGGGAGGGAGCGTCCCGCCGCTCAGCGGACGGCGTTCATCACGTCGATGACCGCGTCGAGGAGGAGGTCGACCTGCGCCTCCCGGTAGCCGCCCCGGCGGGGGTGGAACGCGACCGTGCGCACGTCGTCGACGCTCATGGGCTTCGTGCCCCGGAAGTACTTCGCGATGCGGTCCGCGAACCGGTCCACCTCGCGGCGGTCGTACCCCGTCGTCAGGAGCCCCGCGCGGTCGAACCGCTCCCCCGAGGGCCGGCTGACCCTGTCGAGGATCTCCTGGGCGGCCCGGCGGGCCTCGGCGTTCCAGGCGCCGGCGCCGACCCGGGCGACGGTGCGGTCGCGCTCGCGGACCGCGAAGGCGTCCTCGAGGCGCTCGAGCACCCGGTCGACCGCGGCGGCCGAGTAGCCGCCGCGGCGCATGTCGAACGACACCCGGCGGATGGTCTCGGACGTCAGCGACCGGTCGGCCTCGTCGTCGTACGCGCGGCGCGCATCGCGCAGGAACGCATCGACCTGGGCCGGGTCGTAGCCGCGCTGGCGGCGTCCGGCGCTCGGGAAGGTGGTGGTCATCCGGGACATCCTACGAGGCACCGCCCGTGACGATGAGGTACAGCGCATAGGCCACGGCGGCCGACGGGAGGACCGAGTCGAGGCGGTCGAGGAAGCCGCCGTGCCCCGGGAGCCAGGAGCTGATGTCCTTCACGCCGAGGTCGCGCTTGATCAGGGACTCGGCGAGGTCGCCGAGCGTCGCGGTCACCAGGATGACCAGGCCGAGGACGACCCCGAACCACCAGGCCTGCTGGATCATGAACAGCGAGAGCAGGATGCCCGCGATCACGGCTGCCGCGGCCGCGCCGGCGAAGCCCTCCCAGGTCTTCTTCGGGCTGATGGTCGGCGCCATGGGGTGCTTGCCGAAGTTGAGCCCCGCGATGTAAGCGCCGGTGTCGCAGCAGACGACGAGGATCAGGAAGGCGAGCGTCCACCACTCCCCGCCGTCCTCGGCGGTGAGCAGCACGGCGAACGAGCCGAGCAGCCCCACGTACGCGAGGAGGAAGACGCTCGAGCCGATGTCGCCGAGCACCGCGCGGCCGGACGTGCGGCGGGCGGGCACGACCTGCTCGACGAGGCGCCACAGCGCGAGGAAGGCCATGGCCCCGAGGAGGCCGAGCCACTGGCCGTCCGGACGCACGTAGTACGTGATCGGGAGCAGCGCGACGACCGCGACGACGGACCCGACGCGCGGCACCCGCCGCCCGGCCTGCCGCAGCGCCGTAGCGAGCTCGTAGGCGGTGAACGCCATGAGGGCGATCGCGATGAGCAGGAACAGCTGCTTGACCACGACGAGGCTCACGAGCACCACGCCGCCGAGCAGGAGCCCGACGGCGACGGCGAAGAGCAGGTTGCGGCCGGTGCGGGCGTTGATGCGGTCGTTGGTCGCCTCGAGGGAGGCGCGCGTGGCCCGGACCTGCGCAGTGAGGTCGGCGCGCGTCGCCTGGACCTGGGCCTCGAAGTCGGCGCGCGTCACGCGGCCGCGGTGACGGCGGATCCGTGGCGCCCCGTCGGGACCCGACGCGGGCGGGACGACGGGCGCCCGCTCAGCGGGATCCTCGGGGCTGACCACCTAGACCTCGAGGAGTTCGGTCTCTTTGCGCTTCAGCGCGTCGTCGACCTGGTCCGTGTGCGTCTTGGTGAGGGCCTCGAGCTCCTTCTCGCCGCGGGCCACCTCGTCGTCGCCGACCTCGCCCTTGAGCGCGTCCAGCTCGTCCTTCGAGCGGCGGCGGACGTTGCGGACGCTCACGCGTCCCTCCTCGGCCTTGCCGCGCACGATCTTGACGAACTCCTTGCGGCGGTCCTCGGTGAGCTCGGGGAGCGTCAGGCGCACCATCTCGCCGTCGTTGCCGACCGTCGCGCTGAGGTTGGGGACGTTGACGAGGGCCTTCTCGATCTCCTTGAGGGCCGTCTTGTCGTAGGGCGTGACGATGAGCGTCCGGGCCTCGGGGTTGTTCATGCTCGCGAGCTGGCCGAGGGGCGTGGGGCTGCCGTAGTACTCGACCATGACCTTCTGGAACAGGGCGGGGTTGGCGCGGCCCGTGCGCACGGTGCCGAAGTCCTCCTTCACCGACTCGACGGCCTTGCCCATCCGGTCTCGGGCATCTGCGAGTACTTCGGCGACGGTCACGGGATCTCCTTCGGTAGCGCGGACGCGGTGGGCGTCCGATCGATCTTAACGCGGTCGGGGCGGCACGACCGTCCGGTACGGCCCGCAGGGCATCGCGCCGGACGGCGGCGGTCGTCAGTTGGAGACGATGGTGCCGATGCGCTCGCCCCGGATGGCGCGGGTCACGTTGCCACCCGGCTCCATGCCGAAGACGACCATCTTCATGTCGTTGTCCATGCACAGGCTGAAGGCGGTGGAGTCGACCACCTTGAGGCCGCGCTGCAGCGCGTCCTGGTAGGTGACCGTCTCGAGGAGGGTCGCGGAGGAGTCCGTGCGCGGGTCGCCCGTGTAGACGCCGTCCACGCCGTTCTTCGCGACCAGGACCTCCGTGGCCGAGATCTCGAGGGCGCGCTGGGCGGCCACGGTGTCGGTCGAGAAGTACGGCAGCCCGGCGCCGGCGCCGAAGATGACGATGCGGCCCTTCTCGAGGTGGCGCACGGCGCGACGCGGGATGTAGGGCTCGGCGACCTGGGTCATGGAGATGGCCGACTGCACGCGGGTGGCGGCGCCGGCCTGCTCCAGGAAGTCCTGCAGGGCGAGGGCGTTCATGACGGTGCCCAGCATGCCCATGTAGTCCGCACGGCCGCGGTCCATGCCGCGCTGCGAGAGCTGGGCACCGCGGAAGAAGTTGCCGCCGCCGACCACGATGGCGACCTCGACGGTCTTCGCGGCCTCGGCGATCTCGCGGGCGAGCGAGCTCACCACGTCCGGGTCGACGCCCATCTGGCCGCCGCCGAAGGACTCCCCGGAGAGCTTGAGGAGGACGCGGCGGGTGGTGGTGTCATCGGTCATGGTGCTGTTCCCGTCCTTGCGTTCCGGTCGCCGGATCCGGCCCCGGTCCAATCTAGTGTGACGCCCGGCGGGGGCGGCGGCGGATCGCGTCGCCGCCCCGCGGCGGACATGGAGAAGGGAGCCCGGGTCGCATGCGACCCGGGCTCCCCGTGGTGGTGCTAGGCGCCGACCTTGAAGCGGGCGAAGCCCGTGACCGTGAGGCCCGCGGCCTCGACGACCTTCTTGACCGACTGCTTGTTGTCCTTCGCGTAGTCCTGCTCGAGGAGCGCGACCTGCTTGAAGAAGCCGGTGAGGCGACCCTCGATGATCTTCGGCAGGGCGGCCTCGGGCTTGCCCTCGTTGCGCGAGATCTCGGTGACGATGCCGCGCTCGGCCTCCACCTTGTCCGCCGGGACGTCCTCGCGGGCGAGGTACTCCGGGTTGGCGAAGGCGATGTGCTGGGCGATGCTGCGCGCGGTCTCGGCGTCCGAGCCGGTGTAGTCGACGACCACGCCGACCTGGGGCGGCAGGTCCTTCGACGTGCGGTGCAGGTAGATCTCCTGGTGCTCGCCGTCGAGGCGGGCGACGCGGCGCAGGGCTATCTTCTCGCCGAGGATCGCGGCCTGGTCGCTGATCAGCTGGTCGACGGTCTGCTCGCCGGCGGGGGCCTGGAGGGCCTCCTCGACGGTGGACGCGCCGGCCGCGACGACGGCGGCGAGGACGGACTCGGACAGCGCGATGAACTTGTCGTTCTTGGCGACGAAGTCGGTCTCGCACGCGAGCTCGATGAGGGTGGCGGCGCCGTCCTTCTCGGACGCGGCGACGAGGCCCTCGGCGGTGGAGCGGTCGCCGCGCTTGGCGTTGCCCTTCTGGCCCTTGAGGCGCAGGATCTCGATGGCCTTCTCGATGTCGCCGTCGGCCTCGACCAGCGCGTTCTTGCTGTCCATCATGCCGGCGCCGAGGCGGTCGCGCAGCTCCTTGACGTCAGCGGCAGTGAAGTTCGCCATGCTCATGGACTCCTTCTGTAGGTGATGATCCGGGGGTCTCCCGGTGGTGAGTGCCCGACGGGCGGGCGCGGTTGCCCGCGCCCGCCCGTCGGGATGGTGCGTGTGCTCGGACTACTCGGAGACCGTGGCCGTCGCGGCGGGCGTCGCCTCGGCGTCGGTGGCCTCGGCCTCGATCTTCGCCTCGGTGGTGGCGTCGGACTCGGGGGCGTGGACGGGAGCGGCGACCTCGTCGTCGGACTTCGCCGCGTTCTTGGCGGAGACCTCGGCGTCGACGTCGTTCTCCTCGACGGGCAGGGCGGCCTTGGCGGCGTCGCCCTGCTCGAGGAGCTCGCGCTCCCAGTCGGCCAGCGGCTCGGCCGGGGCGGAGCCCTCGGCGTCGGGCTTCTGGTGGCGCTGGATGAGGCCCTCGGCGGCGGCGTCCGCGATGATGCGCGTCAGCAGCGCGACGGAGCGGATCGCGTCGTCGTTGCCCGGGATCGGGTACTGGACCTCGTCCGGGTCGCAGTTGGTGTCGAGGATGCCGATGACGGGGATGCCGAGCTTGCGCGCCTCGTCGATGGCGAGGTGCTCCTTCTTGGTGTCCACGACCCACATCGCCGACGGCGTCTTGGTGAGGTTCCGGATGCCGCCGAGGCTCTTCTCCAGCTTGTCGCGCTCGCGACGCTGGATGAGCAGCTCCTTCTTCGTGAAGCCGCGCGTCGTGTCGTCGAAGTCGACGAGGTCGAGCTCCTTGAGGCGGTTGAGGCGCTTGTGCACGGTCTGGAAGTTGGTCAGCAGACCGCCCAGCCAGCGCTGGTTCACGTAGGGCTGGCCGACGCGCTGCGCCTGCTCGGCGATGGACTCCTGCGCCTGCTTCTTGGTGCCGACGAAGAGGATGGTGCCGCCATGGGCGACCGTCTCCTTCACGAAGTCGTACGCCTTGTCGATGAGGGCCAGCGACTGCTGCAGGTCGATGATGTAGATGCCGGAGCGCTCGGTGAAGATGAACCGCTTCATCTTCGGGTTCCAGCGCGTCTTCGGGTGACCGAAGTGGACGCCGCAGTCGAGCAGCTGGCGGATGGTGACGACGGCCATGGCCGTACTCCTGTTCCGGCGCGTCGCTCTGCGGCGCGCCTCGTCGGTTCGCTCGGCGGTCGGGACGACCGCTGATCCTGGTGCCCGGCGCGCATCCGCTCCGCTGATGACAGGGGTCGTCACCGAGAGGAGACCGAGTGGATGCGGCGGCCTGATGGGCACGCGTAGTCACCCGACCTGGATCGGGTGCTGGTCGATGGTACCACCCGCACGGCTCCCGGCCGGGCGGCACGGCGGATCAGGCGCGCGCAGCGTCCTTGCGCTTCCGGGGCTTGTCGACGAACAGGGTCTCGGCCTCCTCGAGGGACATGCCGTTCGTCTCCGGGATCCGCATGAGGACGAAGACGAACGAGAGCGCCGCGAAGGCCGCGTACATGCCGTAGGTGAAGGGCAGCGAGAAGGCCGACAGGGCGGGGAACGACACGGTGATCGCGAAGTTCGCGATCCACTGCGCCATGGCCGCGACGCCGAGCGCCTTCGCGCGGATCCGGTTCGGGAAGATCTCGCCGAGCAGGACCCAGACCAGCGGTCCCCACGACGCGCCGAACCCGATGACGAAGACGTTGGCGGCGATGATCGCGATGACGCCGAACGGCTGCGGCAGCGAGACCTCGCCGCCCTCGGTGGAGGACTGGCTGAAGCAGACCGCCATGACGGCGAGCGAGACCGCCATCGCCAGCGAGCCCGACAGGAGGATCGGGCGGCGCCCGATGCGGTCGACGAGGGCGATGGCGATGAAGGTCACCGCGACGTTCGTGACGGCGGTGATGACCGAGGTCAGCAGCGACTGCGACTCGTCGAAGCCCACGGCCTGCCAGAGGGTCGTGGAGTAGTAGAAGATCACGTTGATGCCGACGAACTGCTGGAACACGGACAGGATGATGCCGATCCAGACGATCCCCTGGAGCCCGAACCTGTTGCCCCGGAGGGTCCCGGTGCGCTTGGCGACGCGGTCCTCCTCGATCTGGCGCTCCAGGTCGCGGCTCGCGCGGTCGATGTCCTCCTGCTTCCAGACGCTCGCCAGGATCTCCTGCGCCTCGTCCTTGCGGCCCTTCTCGACCAGGTAGCGCGGGGACTCCGGGAGGCGGAAGGCGAGGACGCCGTAGACGATCGCCGGGACGGCGCAGACGAGCAGCATCCAGCGCCAGGCCTCGAGCCCGAACCAGAACCCCTCGGACGCCCCGCCCGCCGCCTCGGCGAACACGGCGTCGGAGAGCAGGGCGGTGAAGATGCCGAGCGTGATCGCGAGCTGCTGCAGGGAGGCCAGGCGTCCGCGGAGGAGCTTCGGGGAGATCTCCGCGATGTACGCGGGGGCGACGACGGAGGCGATGCCGATGCCGAGGCCGCCGACCACGCGCCAGATCGTGAGGTCCCAGACGCTGAAGGCGAAGCCGGAGCCGAACGCGCTGACGAAGAAGAAGGCGGCGCCGACGATCATCGTCCAGCGACGGCCGAACCGGTCGGCGATGCGACCGGCCAGGTACGCGCCCACCGCGCACCCGAGGAGCGCGCTCGCCACGGCGAAGCCGATGAGCGTCTCGCTGAGCTCGAACCGGCCCTGGATCGCGGAGACCGCGCCGTTGATGACCGACGAGTCGAACCCGAAGAGGAAGCCCCCCACGGCGGCCGAGACGGCCAGCCCGATCGCGCGTCGCTGGAGCCTCTTGTCATCCCGGGGGGTCGTCGTCTCGTCCACAACGGTCCACTCTGCCACTTCTCCGGCGGCGCGGTGACCCCGCCCGATGCGTCCTCCGAGCGCGGGATGGTGCGCCCCTCCGGCGGCCGTGCGCGCCTCCGGGGAGAGGAGGTGCGCATGCGTGACCGCACGGGCGCGAGGAGGGTGGGGGCGCTGCTCGTGGCGTCGGGTCTGCTCGGCGGCATCGGCTCGTCGGCGCCGCCGGCGGCGCTGATGGCGGAGGCGCGGGTGGCGTCGGCGCGGGAGCTCGTCGCGACGCCGGCGAGGGCCG
>NZ_JAVCVL010000059.1:0-13047 GCF_032917815.1 Clavibacter sp. MX14-G9D
GACGACCAGCGCACGGGCACCACGCGGAGGCGTCCTCCCCCGTCCGCGACGAGGCGCCCGGCCTCCGTGACGCGACGGCCCTGCGCGGTGCGCGCGAGGTGCACCACCAGGCCGATCGCGCTGACGGCCTGGCGCGCGGTCGTGACCGCGTCCATCGCGGCGAGCGCACCCAGCGCCTCGAGCCGCGCCGGGACGTCGGCCACGCCGTTGGCGTGCAGGGTGCCGGCCCCGCCGTCGTGGCCGGTGTTGAGCGCTCCGAGCAGCTCCCGGATCTCGCTCCCGCGGCACTCGCCCACCACCAGCCGGTCGGGGCGCATCCGGAGCGCCTCGCGGACCAGCCGCGGGAGCGGCAGCTCCCCCGCCCCCTCGATGTTGGCCTGCCGCGCCTCAAGGCAGACGACGTGCGGGTGCCGCACCCGGAGCTCCGCCACGTCCTCGACGACCACGATGCGCTCCCGCGGGTCCGCTCGGGCGAGGAGCGCGCCCAGGAGTGTCGTCTTCCCGCTGCCGCCCGCACCGGTGATGAGCAGGTTGGTGCGTCGGCGCACCGCCGCCTCGAGGAGCGCGCGGCAGCCCGGCGGGAAGGCGCCGGCGGCGTCGAGCGCGTCGAGGGTGGGCCGGGCCCGGGACGGCAGCCGGATGGAGAGCAGGGTGCCGCCGGTCGACACGGGCGGCAGCACCGCATGAACCCGCATCCCCTCGCCGAGGCGCACGTCCACGCAGGGCGCCGCCTCGTCGAGGTGCCGCCCGCCCTCCGCGGCGAGGCGCACGGCGAGCGCCCGCACCGCGGGCTCCCCGCCGAGGTCGACGTCGGCGCGGCGCTCGGGCCCGCGCCCCCGGTCCACCCAGACCTCGCCGTCGCCGTTCACGAACACGTCGGTCGCCGCGGGGTCCCGGGCCAGGGCTGCGAGGGCCCCGAGGGCCGGGGGGACGTGGCGCGCCGGTGACGCGGGCCGGGCATCCGCAGCGGACATCGATGACCGCCCGGCGCGCGCTGACATCGCCGATCCGCGGAGGACCGCCTCTCCGCCCTGTCCTCCCATGTCGGCAGCACCTGCCTCGCGCCCGTCACGGCCCGACGGCGTCCGAGCGGGCACGCGGACGCGCGGGACGAACGTCGCCGCCGCCGGTGACGGGGAGCGCACCGCGGCACGGGGTCGTGCGTCACCACCGTGGGGAGCATCCGCGTCGGGTGGTCCGTGCGCCCCGTACCCTGATTCCGGCGCCGTCCCGGGGACGGTGCCGCCACGGTCGGCGGATGCGTGCCACTCGCTCATGCGGGGAGGCTAGGAGCCGAGCGCAGGACGGGCTCATGACGGCCGACGGCCGTGGGGTCCACAGGGACGAACGAGCTGGGGAGGACGTCGACGGCGGCACCGGCCCGGCTGCTGGTCGCGAGAAGAGAGGGGCGGCGCCCATCGGGGGAACAGGCGCCGCCACGTGACGACGGATCGGGGGAATCCAGAATTCGCCACACGTCGAGCTCGGCTCGACGGGTCGAGCATACGCCGCGCTCCTCCCGCTACGGGAGGGTTGAGCGTGTTCTGGCCGATCATTCATCGGACTCCCGGCAACGGACGCCCGCCATCCCGCCGCCGGAGCCTCCGGGCGTCGCGCCGGGCACCCGCTAACGTGGGTCGCGGAGAGGATGACGATGTCCACGAACCCCGAATCGACCGAGCCCGGAGCATCCGGCACCGCCCTGCGCGACGAGGACGAGGAGGGGACGACGTCCGCCTCCACGCCGCCCGTGACGCCCCACGCCGGACCCGTCCATCCGCCGTCGGACGCCTTCCGCGCCACCCGCGTCGCCGACGAGTCCCTCGCCGAGTCCGCGGCCGCCGACCGCCTCGGCTTCTGGGCCGACCGCGCCCGCGAGCTGGTGACCTGGGAGACCCCGTTCGAGACGGTCCTCGACTGGTCGGACGCCCCCGTGGCCCGCTGGTTCCCCGAGGGCCGGCTGAACGTCGCCTACAACTGCCTCGACCGTCACGTGGCCGCCGGGAACGGCGATCGCGTCGCGCTGCACTGGGAGGGCGAGCCGGGCGACACCCGCGACCTCACCTACGCCGAGCTCACCGCCGAGGTGAAGCGCGCCGCCAACGCGCTGCTCGAGCTGGGCGTCGTCGCCGGCGACCGCGTGGCGATCTACCTGCCGATGGTCCCCGAGGCCGTCATCGCGATGCTGGCCGTCGCGCGCATCGGGGCCGTGCACTCCGTCGTCTTCGGCGGCTTCAGCGCCGAGAGCCTCCGCGCCCGCATCGACGACGCCCAGGCACGCGTGGTCATCACGGCGGACGGCGGCTGGCGCAAGGGCAAGGTCTTCCCCCTGAAGCCGGCGGTGGACGCAGCCCTGGTCGGCTCCGCCGGATCCGTCGAGCACGTCCTCGTCGTGCGCCGGGGCGAGAACGAGGTGGACTGGGACGACGCCCGCGACCTCTGGTGGCACGAGCGCCTCGCCGAGGCGTCCGCGGAGCACGAGGCCGAGGCGTTCGAGGCCGAGCACCCCCTCTTCATCCTGTACACGAGCGGCACGACCGGGAAGCCGAAGGGCATCCTGCACACCTCGGGCGGCTACCTCACGCAGGCCGCGTACACGCACCGCAACGTCTTCGACCTGCACCCGGAGACCGACGTGTACTGGTGCACGGCGGACGTCGGCTGGGTCACCGGTCACAGTTACGTCGTCTACGGCCCGCTGGCCAACGGCGCCACGCAGGTGATCTACGAGGGCACGCCCGACACCCCGGCCCCCGGGCGCTGGTGGGACATCGTCGAGAAGCACGGCGTGACGATCCTCTACGCGGCTCCCACGGCGATCCGCTCCTTCATGAAGACGGGCCGCGAGATCCCGGACGGGCGGGACCTCTCCTCCCTGCGCCTCCTCGGCTCGGTCGGCGAGCCCATCAACCCGGAGGCGTGGCGCTGGTACCGCGACGTCATCGGCGGCGGCGACGTGCCCGTGGTCGACACGTGGTGGCAGACGGAGACGGGCGGGATCATGATCTCCGCGCTCCCCGGCATCACCGCCACGAAGCCCGGCTCCGCCCAGACGCCGATCCCCGGCATCAGCGTCGCCGTGGTCGACGACCAGGGAGAGCCCGTGGCACGCGGCGAGAGCGGCCTCCTCGTCGTCACCGAGCCCTGGCCGGGCATGCTCCGCGGCATCTGGGGCGACCCGGAGCGCTATCGGGAGACGTACTGGGACCGCTTCGGCGAACGCTACTTCGCGGGCGACGGCGCCCGGCTCGACGAGGACGGCGACATCTGGCTGCTCGGGCGGGTGGACGACGTGATGAACGTCTCCGGGCACCGCCTGTCGACGGCGGAGATCGAGTCCTCCCTCGTCGCCCACCCGTACGTGGCCGAGGCGGCCGTGGTGGGGGCGTCGGACGAGGCGACCGGGCAGGCCGTCGTGGCGTTCGTGATCCTCCGCTCGGCCGAGGCGAGCGCTCTCGGCGACGAGGACCCGAACGAGCTGCTGCGGAAGCACGTCGCCGACCAGATCGGCGCCATCGCGAAGCCGCGCCGCGTGTTCGTGGTGCAGGAGCTGCCGAAGACGCGGTCGGGCAAGATCATGCGCCGGCTGCTGCGGGACGTGGCGGAGGGCCGGGCGATCGGCGACACCACGACGCTGGCCGACTCGCAGGTCATGCAGGTCATCAGCGAGCGGATGAACGCCGTCTGACCGGCTCTCGCGGACGTGAAGGAAGGCCGGGTGCGTGCACCCGGCCCTCCTGCACGTCCGCCCTCGAGGCGCCCGCGGCTACTCGACGAGCGCCACCACGAGCTCGACCTCGACGGGCGAGCCGAGGGGCAGCTCCGCCACGCCGACGGCGGAGCGGGCGTGGATCCCGGCGTCGCCGAGGATCTCCCTCAGCACCTCGCTGGCGCCGTTGATGACGCCGGGCTGCCCCGTGAAGCCCTCGGCCGACGCGACGAAGCCCGTGACCTTGACCACGCGCGCGATGCGGTCGACCCCGCCCGCCGCGTCCGCGGCCGCGGCGAGCCCGTTCAGCGCGCAGGTGCGGGCGTGCGCCTTCGCGTCCTCGGCGGACACCTCGGCGCCGACCTTGCCGGTCGCGGCGAGCGCGCCGTCGACGAACGGCAGCTGGCCGCTCGTGTAGACCAGGCCGCCGTGGACGACGGCGGGGACGTAGGCGGCGACGGGCGCCGCGACCGCCGGCAGCTCGATGCCGAGCTCGGCGAGCCGGTCGGAGATCGCGCCCATCAGGCGCCGTGCTCGGCGTCGCCGACGGGGCGCTTCATGTACGCGACGAGCCCGCCCTCGGGGCCGGTGACGACCTGCACCAGCTCCCAGCCCTGCGAACCCCACGTGTTGAGGATGGCGGCGGTGTTGTGGATCATCAGCGGCGTGGTGAGGTACTCCCACTGCCCGGGCGTTGCGGTCATCTCGGCTCCTTGCCGGTCGGGTCTGGATGCATGACGGGACGGGCGCGGGCGGCCGGCGCACAGGTCTCACGGGTTCCCATACACCCTTCCCGTACTCTGGAGTCTATGTCTGCTTCGAAGAACACGCCCGGCCGCGTCGCCGCCGCGCTCACGGGCGTCCTCGGCATGAGCGCCGTCGCCGGCGTGCTCGTCGCCGCGATGGTCACCCCGGCCATCGCCGTGACGAGCCTGGCTGCCAACAACACCATCGGGCTCTTCGAGGACCTGCCCGACTACCTGCAGATCGACAACCTCGCCCAGAAGACCGAGCTGTACGCCACGCAGGGCGGCCAGCCCGTGAAGTTCGCCGAGTTCTACGCGCAGAACCGCGAGGAGGTCGGCTGGGACGAGGTCTCCGACAACGCGAAGGCCGCGGCCGTCGACACGGAGGACCCCCGCTTCTACGAGCACGGCGGCGTCGACGTGCAGTCCACGTTCCGCGCCCTCGCCCAGAACGTGATCGGCGGCGGCGTGCAGTCCGGCGCGAGCACCATCACCATGCAGTACGTCAAGAACGTGCTCGTGCAGAAGGCGGAGACCCTCGCGGCGACCGACCAGGAGGCGGGCAAGAAGGCCTACGAGGAGGCGACGCAGGAGTCGACCGCCCGCAAGCTCAAGGAGATGCGCCTCGCGATCGGCCTGGAGAAGAAGTTCTCCAAGAACGACATCCTCCTCGGCTACCTCAACATCGCGAACTACGGCGGCAGCGTCTACGGCATCCAGTCGGCGGCCCGGTACTACTACGGCGTCGACGCGAAGGACCTCAGCATCGCGCAGGCCGCCAGCCTCGTCGCCACCGTCAACTACCCCGTCGCGCTCCGCATCGACGAGCCGGGCAACATCCCGGCCAACCAGGAGCGACGCGACATCTTGATCGACAACATGCTGAAGCACCACAGCATCACGCAGGAGCAGCGCGACGAGGCGATCGCCACCCCCGTGACGCCCACCATCACGCCGTCGGTGAGCGGCTGCAACGCGGCCCAGCCCGCCAGCGCCGCGTACTTCTGCGACGCCGTGAAGTACACGGTCGAGAACTCGGACGCCTTCGGCAAGGACGAGACCGAGCGCACCAACAACCTGAACCGCAACGGCTACAAGATCTACACGACGCTCAACCTCGACCTGCAGGCCAAGGCCACGGACGACATGCGCGCGCAGATCCCCACCACGATGAACAGCATCGCCGTCGGATCCGCAATGACGAGCGTCGAGGCGAAGACCGGCCGCGTCATCGCGATGGTGCAGAACACGGACTACGGCAACGGCGAGGAGGCCGGCGTCACGAGCGTCAACTACAACACCGACCAGGACTACGGCGGATCGCGCGGATTCCAGGTGGGATCCACGTACAAGCTCGTGACCCTGCTCGAGTGGCTGAACGAGGGGCACTCGGTCAACGAGGTCGTGCGCTCGTCCAACGGCACGTGGAGCGGACGCGACTTCCAGGACTCGTGCACCGGGGGCAACCTCGGATCCGACGTCCTCCGGGTGACCAACGACGGTGCCGCTCCGGGCGCGAACCGCACGGTCATGTCGGGCACCGCCAACTCCACCAACACGGCCTTCATGGCCATGGCCTCGGAGCTCGACATGTGCGGCATCGGGAAGACCGCGAAGGCCATCGGCATCCACCAGGCCGTGCCCGACACGGAGCTCTCGAACTACGTCTCCGACATCATCGGCTCGGGCGGCAACAACATCGCCCCGCTCACCATGGCCCAGGCCTACGCGACGGTCGCGAACGACGGAACGACGTGCGACCCCATCCTCATCGACAAGGTCGTGCTCCCCGACGATACCGAGATCACGCCGCCGTCCGCGAACTGCCGAGAGGCCGTGAGCGCTGACGTCGCCCACACCGCGGCCTACGCCCTGGCGGGCGTCATGAACGCCACGGGCGCTGCGGCGAACACGAACGACGGCACCCCGCTCATCGGCAAGACCGGCACCACGGACCGGGCGAAGGACACCTGGTTCGTGGGGTCCAGCACCGAGGTGACCACCGCCATCTGGGTGGGCAGCTCCTCGGGCCAGGACATCCGCCAGCGCACCACGAGGCTCCCGAGCGGCCAGCTCATGTCCACCGCGCGCTTCGCCGTGTGGAAGCCGTTCATGCAGGCCGTCAACGCCGTCTACGGCGGCCAGGCGTTCCCCGGCCCGGCATCCGAGCTCACCCGCACCCCCACCGTCCAGGTGCCGGACGTGTCGGGCATGTCGCTCGCGAACGCCCAGTCGGCCATCGAGGGCGCGGGTCTGAGCTTCGCCCAGGGCGGCGCCCGCGCCTCCTCGAGCGTCCCCGCCGGGCAGGTCTCCGGATCCGACCCGGGCGCCGGCGCGAACGCGGCACGCGGATCCACCGTGACCGTCTTCACCAGCAGCGGCCCCGACCAGGGTCAGCAGCAGCAGGGCACGCCGGGCACCGTCCCGGACGTCCGCGGGCAGGACCTCACGGGCGCCCGTCAGGCGCTGCGCGCGGCCGGCTTCGACGTGACGATCGCGCAGGAGCAGGTGGAGGACAACTCGCAGATCGGCCGTGTGACGCGCACGGAGCCCGCCGCCGGGCAGCAGAGCAGCGGTCCCGTGACGCTGTACGTGGGACGCAGCTGATGGGCGTGATCGGCACCCTCGCCCGCGCCGTCGGCGGCGTCGCGGCCGCCGGGGCCGCGGTCTTCGCGTACGCGTCCTTCTACGAGCGCCGCCGCTTCACCCTGCGCGAGGTGACCGTACCGGTGCTCCCGGTGGGATCCGACCCCATCCGGGTGCTGCACCTCTCCGACATGCACATGGCGCCGTGGCAGCACAAGAAGCAGCGGTGGGTGCGCGAGCTCGCGGACCTGCGGCCGGATCTGGTGGTCGACACGGGCGACAACACCGGCCACGAGCAGGGCATCGTCGCGGTCGAGGAGACCCTCGAGGCGTTCCGCGGCATCCCGGGCGTCTTCGTGCACGGCTCGAACGACTACTACGGGCCTATGATGAAGAACCCGTTCAAGTACTTCACCGCGAACACGCACGCCACGCAGCGTCCCGCGGACCTCGACCTGCCCCGGCTCGAGCGGCTCTACGCGTCGCTCGGCTGGCTCGACCTCAACAACGCCGCGGGCGCCATCGAGGTCAACGGCACGCTGCTGGAGCTCTTCGGCGTCGACGACCCGCACCGGGACTTCGACCGTCTCGAGGCGCTCCCCGGCGCCCTCGACGCGCTGCGCGAGGACGACGACGCGTACCAGGAGTCGTCCAGCGCCCCCGTGGTCTCCGTCGGCGTCGCGCACGCGCCCTACCGCCGCGTGCTCGACTCCTTCGTCACCAACGGCGCCCGGATGATCTTCGCTGGGCACACGCACGGCGGCCAGGTCTGCGTGCCCGGGTACGGCGCCCTGGTCACCAACTGCGACATCCCGCGCCGCCAGGTGAAGGGGCTCAGCGTCTGGCCGCATGCGGACCGCGCCGCGTACCTGCACGTGAGCGCGGGCCTCGGCACCTCGATCTACGCCCCGGTGCGCTTCGCCTGCTACCCCGAGGCGACGCTCGTGACGCTCACCGCCGTCTGACGCGCGGGGCGTACGCGGGACCCTGGAACATCGGGTATCGTAGAGCCCGGCCCTCGGGCCATCGGGGTGTGGCGCAGTTTGGTAGCGCGCTTCGTTCGGGACGAAGAGGTCGCAGGTTCAAATCCTGTTACCCCGACACACCGCCTCCCAGAGGCACAGCACGACCGGCATCACCACGAAGGGCCGCTCCGCACGGAGCGGCCCTTCGTCGTCGTACGGACACCGTGCGGGCCCCGCGTCGCTCCCGAGGCAGCGCGCCCTTCGCCGATGCGGGAGGCGAACGTGCCCGCACGCGCACGCGGCGAGCGGCACGCGGGACGCGGGCACGCGGGGACGCGGGGACGCGCCCTAGCGGGAACCGGGCTTCAGCCGCAGCGCCGGCCGCTCGATCGCGTAGTACGTGGCCGCGGACAGCGCGAGCGTCACGGCGCCGACCACGAGCGTGTTCAGGGCGAAGCCCGCCAGCGTGTCCGGCAGCACCAGGCCCGCCCGGCGGAGGAACCGGATCACGGGGAGGTGCCACAGGTAGACGCTGAACGAGATCGTCCCGAGCCAGGCGATCCACCGGAGCTCCAGGAAGCGCGTCACCGGGCCGAGGGAGCCCCCGCGGCGCGGCAGGGCGACGATGAGCAGCAGGGCCGCGCAGGAGGCCGCCACGAGGCTCTCCTCGAACGCCTCCACGGGCGCCTCGGAGGCGACGACGATCAGGGCCGCGGCGGCGATGCCCACGGGCACGCGCCAGGCCGCGACGCGGTCGCGGAGGCCGTCGTCCGAGGACAGGGTGAGCAGGACCACCGCGGCGGCCATCCCGTAGGCGAAGAGGTCGGCGTGGGTCAGGATGCTGCGGTTCGCGACGGCCTCCCCGGTGGCGCCCCACTCGCTCGCCAGGCGACCCTGATGCCCGAGCGGCGCCTGCGCGACCATGGACCACACCTTGCCGGCCATGCCGATCACGAGCAGCACGACGGCAGGAGCCAGGGCACGGACCCACGTCCCCCTCCCCCGCAGCAGACGCGCGGCGAGGACGGCGACGATGGGCAGCAGCACGTAGAAGCAGACCTCCACCGCCAGGGTCCAGGCGACCTCGATGCCGCTGCGCAGCGTGCGGGGGGCGTAGCCCTGCAGCAGCAGGGCGTTGAGCACGGTGTCGACGGGTCCGAGGGTGCCGATCTCCAGGCCCGCGTCGCGGGTGTCGCGGGGCAGGATCGCGACGCGGAGGACCAGGCTCACGAGGAGCAGCACGACGATGTAGCCCGGGAAGACCCGCAGCGCCCGGTTCGCGGCGTAGCGCGACAGTCGCGGCAGGGGCCCGCCGTCGATGAGGCTGCGCGCGAAGGGCAGGAACAGCAGGAAGCCGCTGAGCACGAAGAAGAGCGTCACGCCATGGCTGAAGAAGGCGACCTCGCCGACGAGCGGGACGTCGGTCGTGGGGCGGGCGAGCTGGCGCTGCACGTGGTACAGGAGCACGGCGATCGCCGCCACGCCGCGGAGGCCCTCGATCCCGGGCAGCAGGGTGCGCACGCGTGCGGGAGCGGACGTCGGGGTCCCGGTCATGATGGCCTTCCCGGCTCGGTGGTGCGGCGGTCGTCCAGTCTAGGAGGCCGGTCCTCGGATGCCGGAGGGCGGACAGCACGACGGCCGCCGCCCGGAGGCGACGGCCGTCGGCGCGCGCTCCCCATCGAGCGCGGGCTCATCCCTCCGCGGGAGGTGCGGGCTCCGCCGGCGCCGGGGCCGGAGCGGCCGGCGCCTCGGGGGCCGTCGGGGCGGCGGACTGCGTGGGCTTCGGCGCGGGTGCCACGTACGGTCGCTTCGTCAGCGTGCTGGCGGGCGCCGGGAAGTCCTCGGCGGGGTACCGGTCGTCGATGAACGTCTGCAGCGGCTTGAAGATGCGGTGACGCGCGCTGTCCGCGGCGGAGCCGTTGAGCACGTTGCGGCGCATCGACGCGAAGCCCTCGACGTTGCCCACCCAGACCGCCGTGGTGACCTCGGTGGAGGACCCGACGAACCAGGTGTCCTTCGAGCGGTCGGTGGTGCCCGTCTTGCCCATGATCTGCGTGCCGTCGCGCGGGTTCGACGCAGCCCCCGTGCCGCCCATGACGGCCTTCAGGGCGAAGGCAGCCGTGTTCGCGACCTCGGGGCTCATCGCCTGCGCGCAGGCGCTCTTCGGCGTGACCAGCTCGCTGTCGTCCGGGAGGACGACCTTGTCGATCGCGATGGGCGGGCACATGGTGCCCTGGTTCGCGACGGACGCGAAGGCCGTGGCCATCTGGAGCGGCGCGACGGTGTTGCCGCCCGAGCCGACCACGTCGGACGGGAAGCTCGAGAGGTCGCGCTTGTCCGCGTTGTAGGCGCCCATGTCCGTGGCGGTCTTGCTGATGTCGCACAGGTCCAGCTGGCTCGCCATCGCGACGAAGGCCGAGTTGACGGAGGCGACGGTCGCGGCGAGGACGTTCTGGTTCGACGTGGCGCCGGTGTTCGTGTCGTTGGTCACCTTGTAGTCCGGGGAGCCGGCGAGGCTGTCGCCGCACTGGGTGAACTCGCTGGCCGACCAGGTCGTCTTGGAGGCGTTGACCGTCTGGTAGATCGACTTCCCCGCCTTCAGCCAGTCGACGAGCGTGAAGATCTTGTACGTCGAGCCGACCTGGAAGCCGGCGCTCCCGCCGTGCGCCTTGTCGGCCGAGTAGTTGATCTCGGTGACGCCGGGCTGGTCGGTCGCGACGCCGTAGTCGGTGTTCTGCGCCATCGCGATGACGCGGCCGGTCTTCACCTCGCGGGAGACCACGGATCCGCCGATCTGGGTGAAGCGCGCCGTGGTCGGCACCTGCTTGCGCATCTGGTCGGCGGCGTTCGCCTGGATGTCGAGGTCGAGGGTCGTGTAGACCTGCAGGCCGCCGCGCTTCAGCAGCGCGTCGCGGTCGGCGGCGGTCTCGCCGAACTCGGGGTTCGTGAGGATCTCGTTCTTCACGTAGTCGCAGAAGTAGGCCGCGGAGATCGGGTTCGCCTGGATGCAGCCGCTCGTGGAGGGCGTGATCGTCGGCGTGATCTCCGCCGCCGCCGCCGCGTCGTACTGCTCCTGCGTGATCTTCTGCTCCTTGAGCATGTTGCTCAGCAGGAGGTCGCGACGGCCCTTGTTGCGCTCGAGGTTGTCCGGGTTGTCGATCTTGTAGATCTCGGGCGCGTTGACCGTCGCGATGAGGCTCGCGGCCTGCTCGAGGTTGAGGTCCGCGGCGGAGACGTCGAAGTAGTACCGCGCGGCCGACTCGATGCCGTAGACCCGGCTGCCGAAGTTCGCGATGTTGAGGTAGGCGAGGAGGATCTCGTTCTTGGAGTACTTCTTCTCCACCCCGATCGCCATCCGCATCTCCTTGAGCTTGCGGGGCATGTCGGGCTGCGTGGCCTCCTGGAAGGCCTTCCGGCCGGCGGCCTGCTGCTCCTCGTCGGTGGAGTCGACCATGTTCTGGGCCTTCTGGACCAGGACGTTGCGGACGTACTGCATCGTGATCGTCGAGGCGCCGGACTGCACCTCGTCGTTCAGCACGTTCTGCGCTAGCGCGCGGGCCGCCGACAGCACGTCGACGCCGCCGTGCTCGTAGTACCGGGGGTCCTCCGTGGCGATCGCGGCGTCCTTCGCGAACTGCGAGACGGCCTCCCACGGGACCTCCTCACGGTCCTGCGAGAAGAACTCGGCGAAGGGCACCTGCTGGTCGCCCTGCTTGGCGAACAGCACCGTCTTCTGCGCGAGGTTGTCGATCTGCAGGTTGTCGGGGATGTCCTCGAACACGCCGATGGTGCTGTTGGCCGCGATGCCGGAGACCGCGATGGCCGGGGTCACCATGGCGGCGACGAGGACGCCGGCGATCGTGCTCATGCCGACGAGTCCGAGGAACGCGCCCAACCGGGTCGAGATGGTCAGGTCAGTTTTCCTCATGGTACGAATCTAACCCGCGCTCGGAGGTCGGGCATCCGCCCCGGGGATGGTCCCAGCTGCCCGTGGCCGAAATGTGATGAGTGCCCTCATCATGGGTCCGTACGGGCCTCCTGGGTAGCCGTTCCGCGAACCGCGCGCGACGTCCGGACGCGGAGTGGAGGTGCTGCCGGGGCCGGACCCGGGTGTCCTGCAGCCCGGTGCGCTGCGGGTCCGCGTTGCTAGGCTGCCGCCCTCATGGACCCCCTCGCCCCCGATCCCCGACGGCGCGCGCGACGTCCGCACGGGGATCGGGACGCGATGCCGGATCGCTCGACCTGGGGCGCCGTGCGGGATCGAGAGCGGCGGCGCCGGCGGCACCGTCAGGCCGCCCTCCTCCTGATGGCCTACGTCGGGATCGTGGCGCTGGTCACGCTCGCCCCGGACAGCGTCGACCGCGGTGCGTACCCGACGCTGATGCGCGGCGTCCGCTTCCTGCAGCACCACGGAATCCCGGGCTTCCGCTACCCGATGATCGAGTCGGCCGCGAACGTCGTCCTGTTCGCACCGCTCGGGATGCTCGGCGTCCTCGCCCTCGGGAGCCGTCGCTGGCTCGCCGTGGGGGTCGCGGGCACCGCGCTGTCGGGCGCGGTGGAGCTCGCGCAGGGCGCGTTCCTGCCGGCGCGCGTGGCCTCCCTCGCCGACGTGGCGGCCAACGGGCTCGGCGCGCTCCTGGGGGCGGGTGCGGCCGCCCTGCTCTCCGCCCGCACGCGACGACGCGGGCGGATCCGGTCGTGATCGGATCCGCCCGCGTCGGGGGTCATGCGGTGTCGGGGGTCAGGAGGCCCGACGACGACGGGCCGAGGCGATGCCCGCGGCCGCGGCGCCCGCGAGGAGCAGGCCGCCGCCGGTGATCGCGAGGCCGGTCGGCAGGGTGCCGCCGGTGATGGGGAGCGAGCCGGACGCGGCGGCCGTGCTCGCGCTGGCCGGCACGACCGAGACGAGCCCGCACCAGTGGTCGCCGGACGCGGCGGTCTCGTTGGCGCGCCACGTGCCCGTGGCCGACGTCGGGACGACGAGCGTGCCGGAGACGGAGCCGTCGGCGGCGGCGACGACCGAGGCGGCCGGGTCGCCGGC